>DITG01000039.1 GCA_002422045.1 Acholeplasmataceae bacterium UBA6190 | reverse complement strand
GGGTTTTCGCCATACAAACCGGCAAATTCCAACCTAATTTCTCATAAGTTTCAAGTTGTTGGAGTGCTTTTTTCGTGAAAACGACTTCTTTTGCTCCATATATCTTGGTCGCAATCTTTTCAATCTTCAATTTTGGAAGATCATGTCTGTCATAGATTGGATTGATGACTGATTTCTGTTCAGCGATTTTGGTCACGATGTTGGCTAAGTCCACCATGCCTTCTCCGCCCTTGGCGAATCCTTCGCAAAGCGCAATCGGGTGATGATGCTCTTTGGCCCATGACAGCATATACTCAACTTCGTCTTTCACATCATTGGCGTAATAATTGACCGCAATGACATAAGGTAATCCGATCGTCTTGATGTTCGATAAGTGTTTTTGTAACAGTGGCAATCCCAGTTTCATCGCATCCAGATTGGGAGATGAAAACTGTTCAGCACCACCATGGGATTTGAGTGCTCTCAGTGTCGTGACAATGACAACAGCATCGACTTGTTTTCCGAGTTCAGGTACTTTGATATCTAAGAA
The DNA here is from genome assembly GCA_002422045.1 of Acholeplasmataceae bacterium UBA6190. Classification (GTDB taxonomy): domain Bacteria; phylum Bacillota_I; class Bacilli_A; order Acholeplasmatales; family Acholeplasmataceae; genus Peloplasma. Next base: position 51,897 of record DITG01000039.1, on the reverse strand, counting down.
TTTTTCCATCCCCAAATCTGCGCCAAATCCAGCTTCAGTGACTGTATAGTCCCCAAGTTTCAAGGCGAGTTTGGTTGCAACAATCGAGTTACATCCGTGAGCGATGTTGGCAAACGGACCCGCATGAACAAATGTCGGTACACCATCAATGGTTTGCACCAAATTGGGATTCATCGCATCCTTCAGTAACCAAACAAGCGCATCTGCGCCGCCTAAGTCTTTCACATAGACAGGTTGTTGTTCCTGATTATAACCGATCAAAATACGATTGATTCTTGTTTTGAGATCCATCAGATCTTTCGATAACGCTAAAATCGCCATGATTTCACTGGCTGCGGTGATGACAAATCCGTCCTTGCGCTGTGGAGTTTCGATCTCACGCAAGTTACGGTCATTCATATCCATGCAACGCTTCCACGTGATGGTTTCAAGTTTCAACTCATTGCCTTGGAACATATGATTGTCAATGAGTGCAGCAAGCAAATTATTCGCTGCCGTAATGGCATGTAAATCCCCTGTAAAATGCAAATTGATATCGTCTGAAGGCACTACGCTCGACTTGCCGCCACCCGTCGCGCCGCCCTTCAATCCAAACACTGGTCCTAAGCTAGGTTCTCTCAGTGCCAGGACTGGATGTTTGCCAATTTGCTTCAAACCTTGTGCCAATCCGATCGAAATCGTCGTCTTGCCTTCGCCTGCTGGTGTCGGGTTAATGGCAGTCACAAGGATCAATTTGCCATCGGGTTTGTTTCCTAAACGCTTCAAAACTTTTAAATCAATTTTGGCCTTATCAAAGCCATAGGGAATACACTCCTCTGGAGCGACACCCATTTGTTCGCACAATGATGCAATTTTGATCATATTTTTCTCCCTTTAAATGAAAAAGTATCTCGCTTGAAGATACTTTTATTATAACATAAGATTTAGGTTCGAAAACGATAATCACGCTTGAGGATGGTTTCTGCGCGTTCGATGGATTCGATCGTTGGCTCCTTGATATCCGGGAGTGGATAGATGAGTCCGAGTTCACGCCATTTCATGATGCCTTTCGTGTGATAAGGCAGGATTTCAATCGATATGACATTCGAAAGCGTATCTAAGAACGATCTCAGTTGTTTCAAATGCACTTCATCATCCGTGATCGTTGGGACAAGCACATGACGGATAATCGTTTTGACGTTTAATTCATCAATGAACCTTGCAAAATCCAAGACTTGAGCGTTAGAACTCCCTGTGAGTTTTTTGTGGATGTCGTTATCGATATGCTTGATATCGAGTAGTACAAGATCCGTGAGTGACATGAGCATCTTGAAATCTTCTGATTCCTTGACTGAAAAACATGCGGCTGAAGTATCCAAACACGTATGAATGCCCTCGCTTTTGGCGAGTTTGAACAATTCGATGAGTCCTTTCATCTGCAGAAGAGGTTCTCCGCCTGAAACGGTGATACCGCCTTTTTTATAGAAAGACTTATACTTCTTGTAATCTGTGATGATGTCATCTGCTGTCATCATCTTGTTTTTCCGAGTGCTCCATGTATCACGGTTGTGACAATACTGACACTGGAAAGGACAACCTTGTAAAAATAATACATAGCGAATGCCGGGTCCGTCGAATGCACCAAAGGTTTCGATGGAATGCACATTCAAATATGTTACATCAGATGGTTTCATGGAAAGTTCTTGAAATGACTTCCTTTTTCTGCTCATTGGTCAGATTCGAGAAGTTAACGGCATATCCGGAGACGCGAATCGTCAAATTGGGGTATTTTTCTGGGTGGTTGTATGCGTCAATCAGCATGTCTCTGTTGAAAATATTGACATTCAGGTGATATCCTCCACTGGTGAAGTAACCATCCAGGATATTGACAAGATTTTCTACCTTGATATCGCCTTCATAGGTGAAGCCGTCAGCGGATTCGATGCCACTGCCTTTGCCAAGTGCCTGAGGTACTAGGGTGAAGGTGTTTGAAATGCCATCTTGGCAACTCTCACATGGAATCTTCGTGACTGACATCAACGATTTCAGTGCACCTGATTTGTCTCTGCCGTGCATTGGGTTAGCACCTGGTGCAAATGCTTCGCCTTTTCTTCTGCCATCCGGTGTATTGCCTGTTTTCTTGCCATAAACAACGTTGGATGTGATGGTGAGCACACTCATCGTTGGAACTGATTCTCTATACGTATATTGGCCTCTGATCTTGCTCATGAAACGTTCAACGATTTGAACTGCCAACTGGTCTACACGGTCATCATTGTTGCCATAGAAGGGGAATTCACCTGTGGTTTCAAAATCAGTGATGAGTCCTTTTTCATCATAAATCGGTTTGACTTTCGCATATTTGATCGCAGATAGTGAATCTGCAACGACAGAAAGTCCGGCAATCCCAGTCGCGAAGTTTCTCACAACTTCTGCATCATGAAGTGCCATCTGAAGTCTTTCATAGGCGTACTTGTCGTGCATATAATGAATGATGTTCAAGGCTGAAACATAAGTCTTCGCGAGCCAGTCCATCATCTGGTCAAAACGATTCATGACGACATCAAAATCGAGCACATCCGCTTTCAAGACATCGGAGATCGGTCCGATTTGTTCTCCGGTGATTTCATCTTTACCGCCATTGATGGCATAAAGCAGGGCTTTGCCTAAATTGGCGCGAGCGCCGAAAAATTGCATTTCTTTGCCTAAGGTCATTGGGGATACGCAGCATGCGATCCCGTAGTCATCGGTATGATTGGGTCTCATCTGATCATCATTTTCGTATTGGATTGATGAGGTATCAATCGATACTTTCGCACAGAAATTCTTGAAATTCTGTGGGAGTTGTTCACTCCAAAGCACGGTCAGATTGGGTTCTGCGGAAGTTCCTAGGTTATAGAGTGTCTGGAGATAACGGTATGAGTTCTTGGTGACCCATGAACGACCGTCTGAAGTCATACCCGCCATACTTTCAGTGACCCAGGTTGGGTCGCCTGTGAAGAGTTCATTGTATTCAGGTGTACGAGCGAAACGGACCATTCTGAGTTTCATGATGAAATGATCGATCAGTTCCTGTGCTTCCTTTTCAGAAAGTATGCCATCTTTAAGGTCACGTTCGATGTAGATGTCCAAGAAGGTTGCAGTTCTACCCAAACTCATGGCAGCGCCATTTTGTTCTTTGACTGCAGCCAAGTATGCAAAGTATAGCCACTGAACAGCTTCGGTTGCATTCTCAGCAGGTCTTGATAAGTCAAACCCGTAAGAAGAACCCAACACCTTCAGTGCTTCGAGTGCATTGATCTGTTCTTGAATTTCTTCGCGTAGACGAATATTTCTTTCATTCATCGGATAACTATAGACTGTTTTTTCAGCTTTCTTCTGTCCAATCAGGAAATCAATCCCATATAAAGCCACACGACGATAATCACCGATGATCCGACCTCTGCCGTATCCATCAGGCAGTCCTGTGACAATCCCTGATTTTCTGGCTTTTCTGATGTCGGAATTGTATGCGTCAAACACACCTTGGTTATGTGTCTTTCTGTATTCGGTAAATACGTGCTTTAAGTCATCTGAGACATGATATCCATATGATTCTGCAGCTTTGACAGCAACTGCGATACCACCATAAGGGTGAAATGCGCGTTTGAAAGGCTTGTCGGTCTGAAGACCCACAATCTTTTCTAAGGATTTGTCCATATAACCTGGACCATGTGATGTGATGGATGCGACAACATGAGTGTCGAGTTCAATCACGCCACCTTTTTGTTTTTCTTCTTCAAGATATCCGTTAAACATCTGATTCAATTGGATGCTTGCTTCTGTTGGGCCTTGCAAAAAGGTAGAGTCCCCGAGATACTCTGTGTAATTCAAACTCATAAAATCACGGACATTGACCGTCTTGGTCCACTGTCCTTCTTTGAAACCTTTCCATGCGTTCATGGTTATTCCTCCTACAAGAATGAAAATGATCATCGTGATTTGCAGGTTCATTATAACGGAATGAAAACAATGAAACAAATGAAATTATAACGAAAAACTGTGAAAACGTTTTTGTCGTTATTTATGTATAAATAGTATAAAATAAGCCGTTTTCACGGCTAAAGGTTGATGATTTGATAGAAGATCAGAGCACCTGCAATCACTGAAAGAAATCCAAGCACCGCACTCGTGATGACATACCATCCTGTCTTGTAAGTCTTGTCTGCAATCAATCCTAGGATAAACGTCACTATCGACAATACAAGGGTAACCACAATACTGACGATACCTAGTTTAAGCATTTCAACTGAAACATTTGCATCATCTTTTTCTATCAGTGTATAGACGATTGCAACATTGAACACATAAATCACCGTCGGATAAAGCCATCCTTGCAATTTGATATTGAATGTACCTCTGGATGTCATCCATAAATTCATCAACAGATTGAGGAGGACCAAGAGTGCGGGCGTCAAGATTACTGATCCCCACCTCATGATTTCTATGTTGGGAAAATCAAACTTATACGATATGAATAAAATGAGTGATCCAACCACAAACACACCTGTTAGCAAAGCAGAAAATAGTTGATACGTGCTTCTTTTCATCTGATACCCCCAAATCGCTTTTCAATACTCTCATTATAGCATATAGGAAACTGATGAAAAAGAAAAAAAGCCCAAGCGGGCTTTAAGATGTTACAGGTCCAAGATGGTTTTAATCTTTTGGGGAAGTCCTTCGATTTCCTTCAGTGAAAGACTGCATAACGCAAATCTCACACCACCGTTCATCGGAACAGCAAAGATTCGATGTTCTGCCAGTTTCAAGTAATCTTTTTCAGGATCCTTCGTCAGGACAACCGTGTAAAATCCGCTTCTGAATGGATGTGTTTTCAATCCAATCTCCAAAGCTTGACGGACAAACGATTGGCTACGCTGTTGAACAAGTGTATTGATCTTATTCAAATCTTTTAGGAAATTGGCTTTGTTTTCTGCGATTTGGAACTTGTTGAAGAGTTCAATGGATGCTGTCGGAGTCGCTGACCATGAACCTCTGGCTTCATTGACATACTTTAAGTGTGCCGATTTGACCTTTTCTTCACTCTTGGCAAGGATAATGGCTGCCCCAAGTCTCAATCCATAGACACCAAACGTCTTCGATCCTGAAAAACCAATGATGGTTATGACATGGTCTTGAAGCATCGGCAGATGAGAAATCTTGATTCTGTTGTTATCTTCATGAGAATACTCAAGATACGCCAGATCATATAAGAAGACGATACTGTTATTTCTCATTTCATTCACGATATACAAAATGTCTTTGAATTCTTGTTCGGAAAGTGTGAAACCTGTCGGATTATGACATGGATCATTGACAATAACAATCACTTCGTGTTGCTTTTTGCACAGTTCAACCAGACGTTCACGAAATGACTTCAGATTGAAATGGTCCCCGTCGAATAATGCATGTTCGAAGACATTCAGTTTCGCACGGTCTGCGAAACGTTCGTACTGCCAGCGAATATCGGAAACGAAAATCGAATCACCTGGCTTGGAAAAAATCGAGAAAGTTGCTGCAATTGCCCCGCTGCCACCGGGCGTTGCACACGCACTGACAAACATGTGTTCCTTAATGCTTTGTTCATACTGTCCCAGAACCCATGCAATGACATTTTTCTTGAAGATTGGACCCCCATCGACTGCCGGATAAGGTAGAATCTCATCATCTGTCAAGTGTTTGATTGCTTTGGATACGGTTGGCATGCCTCCGATGGATTTGTCTTCATCGTAAAACATACCAATGGATGCATTGATCACGTCGTCATAGTGTTTTGACGCTTCGATCGCATCCTTGGAAATCTTTAAAATATCTACTGCCACATCGATCACCTCTATCTTAATTATAAATCAAGTCGTCCAAAAACAGGTCATACAAATAGAGCCAGTGGTTCTTTTCATAACGTGTCACCATGATGATGTGAATGTGACCCTTGATGTAAGCAAGTCTGACCGTAGGTTTGAAGAGGCTTGCCTTATCGAAGAGTTTTGTACCATTCATGGTCTGTGAAGCTTCCATGGATAAGATCAGTGTCACTTGGTTATGCTCGACGATTGTCTTGTGCACACCAATTTTCGCTGATAATTTTTTGAATAATTTTTCATACATGTAGAGAAGTAAGTCAGCATCGAGCGCACCAAAACGGTCTGTGAGTTCAAGCTTCAAATCCTCGACATCAGAAACTCTGTTGAGTTCAGCGATGCGCTTATGGATTTCGATACGGATAGAGTCTTCTGAAACATACGCGGGATCGACATGTCGTGGTGCGAATATTTCATCAGGTCTAGTGTCTTTGGGTTTTTCAAGCGGAATACCCGTGACTGCTTCTTCAAGGAGTTTCATATACAGTTCAATTCCAACAGAATCGATGAAACCGGATTGCTCAGATCCAAGCACATCACCTGCGCCTCTGATGGATAAATCTCTCATCGCGATTTTAAATCCACTGCCCAAAGCGGTGAAATCTTGAATCGCTGATAACCTTTTTTTAGCTTCATCATTGATATTTCTGTAGGCATCATACATCAGATACGCATAAGCGATTCTGTCACTTCTGCCGACTCTGCCTCTGATCTGATAGAGTTGTGAGAGTCCTAACTTATCGGCATCGTGAATGATTAAGGTGTTGGTGTTAGGAATATCGACACCTGTTTCAATGATGGTTGTCGAAACCAAGACATCAAACTCATGATCGATGAATTCTGACAGTACTGATTCCAGCTGATCTCTGTTCATTTGACCATGCGCATGAGCAATTCTCGCTTCAGGAACAAGTTTTTGAAGTTTATATACCATGCCTTCAATGCCTGCGACCGTATTAAAGAGGTAGAAGACTTGTCCACCTCTGGCAATTTCTCTAGTGATGGCTTCCTTGATCAAAGCTTCTTGACGTTCAACGACATAGGTTTGAACAGGATACCGATTGCGAGGTGGTGTTTCAATCATCGATAAGTCTTTGAGTCCCATCATGGACATCTGAAGTGTTCTTGGGATGGGGGTAGCCGATAAAGTCAGTGTGTCGACATTGACTCTGATCTCTCTGATTTTTTCTTTNNGTTCTTCATCAACAATCAGCAAGCCAAGATCCTTGAATTTGACATCTTCAGATAGCAACCGGTGTGTGCCAATCACGACATCCACATAGCCTTTCTTGAGTCCTTCGATGGTTTCTTTCTGTTTTTTGGGGGTGACAAAACGGCTAAGTAAGGCGACATTCGCGCCATACTTGTCAAACCGTTCTTTGAATGTATAGTAGTGCTGTCTTGCTAGAACGGTCGTCGGCACCAGATAGAGTACTTGTTTGGCCGACATCACCGCTTTGAATGCGGCTCTTAATGCAACTTCGGTTTTTCCAAATCCGACATCTCCGCAAATCAGTCGATCCATCGGACGCTCGATTTCCATATCGTGTTTCGTATCCAAAATGGCGCGTTCCTGATCACGTGTGGTTTCATATTGAAAGTCACGTTCGAACTGAACTTGCATGTCAGTATCAGGATCAAATGCGTGCCCTACACTTTGTTGTCTTTGGGCATAAAGTGCAATCAGACGATCGGATAAGTCCTTGATCTTCATTCTGACTGATGCCTTTGTCTTTGACCACTGCTTGCCACCGAGTTTCGATAACTTCGGATGCATACCATCATGGCTGCTGTATTTCAAGACCATATCGATTTGGTCCATGGGCACATAAAGCGCTTCGTCATTGGCATAGATGATGTGGAGGTAATCTCGTTTTTCTTTGGAGAGTTCCATCGTTTTCATTCCGACATATTGTCCAATGCCATAATCATAGTGGACAACAAAATCTCCAACCGTTAAATCTTCGATCCGTCTGATCTTGGTTGCTTGATTGAGTACACTTCTGTACCGGATTGCAGGTCTGACTTTATAGGTAAACAGTTGTGCTTCATCGAGCACCATCAGATGATCATCTTTGGAAGTGAATGATCCATACGTCGTCTGATCCCACAAGATAATGCCTGGCTCATGAGACAATATCTGTCGATAATGAATCTGTTTGTCATTTAAAAATGAGACAATCTGATCATGATAATGCTTGGTTTTGACACCTAAGACGATTGTATAGGATTGCATATCTTTGACATCTAGATGAAAAAGAGGTAGATTTCCCTGATAGTTATTGGTTAATGAAACACCCAAATCAATCGACCCGTTTGGACTATTCAGACCGAAATTGTCGATTTCGATATGGATTTCTTTGAGTTGTTTTTCAAAAGGAATTCGAAAAGGAATCTCTAGAAAATGAGATCCGTTCATGGTCGTCGCATAAGTCAGAAGGTCAGAACCAATGGCTTCTTCGTTGACTTTCATTTTATGGACATCGATCATGAATATCTTCCGTTTTGGACTAAAATCAATCACTGTGGTTTCTTGTGGATTGAAAAACGGCATATAGATGCCCAGTCCGTCGACTTTGGTACGCATTTCCAGATGCTCAAGATCAGAATCGAGTTTTTCTTTTTCGCGTTCGGATAATGTTTTATTTGCGAAAAACGATGTGATTTTTGAAATGGCATCCAACTTCATGCCATCCGTATAAAAGAGTTCGTTCATCGGTGCGATCTCAAGTTTTTCAACTTCTGCATGGCTTCTTTGTGTTTCGACATCAAAAATTTTGATCTGATCCAAAACGTCATCAAAAAAGTCCAGACGATAAGGCTGGTCGTGGTTGAGCGTGTAAATATCCAAGATATGCCCTCTAATGGAAAACTCACCTGGTTTTTCGACAGTATATGATTTCTGGTATCCACTATAAACAAGATACTGAACCAATTTGTCCAAAACGTATGTTTGTCCCTTTTCCAGTCTTTTCACACTGTTTTGATAATCCTCAGGCGTCAATTGTCTTTGGCATAACCCTTGTAGTGTTGTCACAACAACAAAAGGTTTACCCGTCATCAATTGTTTGAGTGTATAGATACGTTCGCTTTTGAATTCTGGACTACCAAGCGCCATGATGGATGTCAGTGTCTGGTCCGCAGGATAAAAGAGTACATCATCAGGATCTAGAATCTGGCTCATTGTATCGTAATATTTCTGAGCTTCATAGAGATTAGAAGTGACGATGAAGACTGTTTCTTGATTTTCCTTGAAATCGAGTGCACACAAATAGGCATTGTAGGTATCTGTAGATGACTTAAAAAACATCGTTTTCGATGTTTTTTTGATATGTCTATTCATGCTGGAACGCGTGTTCAAGTAAGACAGCATAGTTGCTCCTTGAGATAAGAAAACCCAAACCTACGTCTGGGTATTGTATTTGGTCATGATATCCTTGAAGGAAACTTGCTTGATGAAAGCTTCAATGATTTCAACCGATGACCGAATCGATTTTTGTAGGGTAATCAATTGGTCTTCTGTGAAATTGCCTAAAACATATTGGTCTAGTGGGATGTTCGTCTGGTTATCAACACCAATACGGACACGTTTGAATCCTTCAGAGTGCAGTAATCCGATGATGTTCTTCAGTCCATTATGGCCACCATGGCCACCGGTTTCCCGGAGTCTCAGTTTTCCCGTTTCCAAATTGACATCATCGACAAAGATCAAGACATCGTCGATACTGATATCATAGTAAGCCATGATTTTTTGAATCGCTTCGCCTGATAAATTCATATAGGTGGACGGTTTTGCAAAACAGACTTTCTGTCCTTCTACATTATGAATCGCTACTTCAGCAACAAACTTGGCATCCAGTCGCGCAGTTTCTCCCAGTTTCTTCAGCATCTCGTCGATCACCATGAAGCCGATGTTGTGTCTGGTTTTCTGATATTTGCTTCCAGGATTGCCAAGGCCTACGATCAGTTTCATTGATTATTCTCGGAATGAGTGATCTGATCGAAGATCTGACTGATGGGCTCGTCTTTGACAATGTGAAGAATGGATTGACCGAGGAGTGGCCCAATCGATAACTGTTTGATCTTCGGGGATTTCTTATCCCATGGGAGATCAATCGTATCTGTGACCACCACTTCACTGATCACTGAATTGTTGATGCGTTCAATGGCTGAACCGGAAAATACGGCATGAGTTGCTGCTGCATAGACTTTGGTAGCTCCTGCATCAATCAACGCTTGAGCACCAGCGACCAATGTACCTGCGGTATCAATGATGTCATCGACCATGATGCAAATCTTGCCTTGAACATCCCCAATCAGATTCTGGACTTCGGCTTTGTTAGGCTCTGGGCGGCGCTTATCGATGATGGCAAGCGGCGCGTCTAAGATCTTGGCAAATACTCTGGCTCTGGTGACACCACCATGATCTGGAGATACAACGACGACGTTCTTTAATTTCTTTCTGTAGTTGAAATAGTCAGCGAGCAATGGTGCTGCTGGGAAGTTATCGATAGGAATATTGAAGAAACCTTGAATCTGTGCGGCATGCAAATCGATGCAAATCACACGGTTGACACCTGCAACCTGAAGCATATCGGCAATCAGTTTTGCTGTGATGGGTTGTCTTGATTTTGCTTTTCTGTCTTGTCTGGAATAACCATAGTAAGGCATCAAAACAGTAATGGTCTTGGCTGAAGCTCGTTTGAGAGCATCTGCCATGATCAAGAGTTCCATCACATGTTCATTGGCAGGTGCAGAAGTCGACTGAATGACAAAGCAATCGTGACCTCTGACACTTTCTTCGATGTTGACTGATATCTCGCCATCTGCAAAACGGACAACATCAGCGGTTGATATCGGAATATTCGCTGCTTTTGAAATTTCAGCGGCAAGCGACTTATTTGAACTGAGTGCGAACAGTTTGATCTTCTTTCCCTCAATGATTGACATGGTAACGCTCCTTTATCGATTAGATACGACTTCATTATACACGAAAGTGTATGGAATTGATGATACAGGTTTCCAAAAAAAAATCTCTTTGCACATGGTGCAAAAAAGATTTTCGATTTGCTTCTTTTATATCATTATGATTCTTCTTCATACTCGACCGGATTGAGTCGAGCTTCATTGTAGGCTGCAGTAATCGCATCCTCAATCATCTTGCGCATTTCACCATGAATAGGATGTGCGATGTCTCTGAATGTACCATTGGGGGTTTTCTTGCTGGGCATCGCAACAAAGATGCCATTCTCACCTTCAATGATACGAATGTCGTGTACGACAAAGCTTTCGTCGAAAGTGATTGTCGCAACGCCTCTAAGTCTGCTTTCGCTACTTACAAGTTTTACTCTTACGTCGGTAATCTTCATTTTGCCCTCCAAGTCGTCCTTTTGGTATACCTAAATTATAACACGGACACTTGGATTATTAAATATATTTTAAAATTTTGGCTTTGTTTCGATGTATTCAAGACCAAGATTGGCAATTTTTCGTTGTATCCGCTCTGTCATCCCTTGAAACACTGGGATGAAAAATGTTGAACCGCTACCGCTCATCAGACCATATCTTGAAATCTTTCTAATGGTTTCGAAAGTCGTTTTGAGTTCTGGATAAAGCGTTAGGGTCGTAGGTGTGAGATGATTGTAAGTTCTTCTAAAAAAAGCATGATAATGATCATTGAGATAAAGTCTGAACAGTCTGTCAAACTGTTTGGGTTTGTGTCTCGTTTGATGATGGCTAAAGACTAGACCTGTCGAAACATTCAGGGTAGAGGGGAACAAAAAAATGTTTACAATGGGTGGCGTATGGATGAATAAAAGATGCTCGCCGCGCCCAAACACATAGGCAGGTCTGTTGTATAAACAAAAGAGTGTATCAGAGCCCAGTGACAGTGCGAGTGCTTCTAAGTCTTTCAGTTCAAGATTCAGTTTCCATAATCTATTCAGTCCCCTGAGGGTTGCTGCGATGTCTGCCGAACCACCTGCAAGCCCTGCGCCGATGGGAATTTTCTTATTGAGTGTAATAAGCGCGCCAGCGCGGACGCCCGATTTTTCCTGAAGTAATCGTGCTGCTTTGAGTACACTGTTTTCTGGGATATCGATTGTCGAGATGAGTGTGATGTCATCAGATGCTTCAAAGGTCAGTTCATCTGCAAGTTCGATGGGGATCATGATCATTTTCAAATCATGGTATCCGTCTTCACGCTTGCCAACAACATCGAGTGCGAGATTGACTTTTGCATAGGCATATTCTTTAATCATATCGCCACATCCTTGCCAGTTTGATGAAGTCATCCATGGATAACTGTTCAGCTCTCACATCCGCGCGATATCCTTGATCAAGAAGAAACGATTCCAACTGAACTTTTGGGATTCCGAATCCTTCATGTAGATTATTCAACAGCGTCTTTCGCTTCTGTCTGAATGCTTCTTTGACCATTTTTAAAAACAGTGCCTCATACCCTTCTTCAATCAAGCCCGATGTTCGCTTCACAAGGCGAATCACCGCGCTATCCACATTAGGGATGGGGAAGAACATATGACGCTTCACATCCATCATCTTGGAAGCTTCAGCATGATATTGAAGTACGATCGAAAGTGCGTTATAGGATTTGCTGCCAGGTTTGGCAAGCAGACGTTCAAGTACTTCTTTTTGAATCATAAGCGATGCTGTTCGAATCGATGGTGTCTCAAGAATTTTGAATAAAATAGGGGTCGTGATGTAGTAAGGTACATTGGCGACCACATGGAGATCGTGCGTATACTGAGACAAATCCGCTTCCATGAAATCTTCATAGATGACTTTCAGGTTCGGGTATTGTACCTCTAGAGGATCTAAGATTGGTTTCAAGGATGTATCGATTTCATAACAGATGACATCTTCTGCGAGTTCAGCAAGAAAAGAAGTGAGAGCCCCTTGTCCAGGACCCACTTCAAGCACGTGTCGATGCTCAATGTCAGACAGTCTTACGATCTTCATCAAGAGATTCTTATCTCTTAAGAAGTTCTGTCCGTATTTCTTCTTTGCCTGATGATTCACGTAGCACCTCGAGTATTTTTTCTTGGGTGATATCAAACATATGCAGTCTTTGGTAGAGTGACTTCCCATTGGTTTTTCCAATGCCTAAGATACCCGATAGCACATCTCTTAACCATTGGCTATCCGGTGATCCTGTAAGCCCGACATCATGCAAAAACGCATGCGTCACATCGCTTTGAGATACTTTGGAGACCATCTTGATTGCTTCTAACGCTTTTAAGATATCCGCTTTGGTCGCATGTTCGATGCCCACCTTTTTACCGTTACCAGAGATGGCAAGATCTCTATCCAAAAAGACATGAAAGACATGCTGAAGTGATTTGGAAAGCAAGCGTCTGATACGTTCACCTGCATGATCCGGATCTGTCAATAAGATGATGTCGTGCGTCACATCCAGTTTCTTCAATAGATCGACGGCATCTTGATCGATCGCACTCCCATTGGTGGTGACAATCTCAATATCAGGGAAAATGGATGCCATCTTGAAGGCATCATTCTTCCCTTCAACCACAATCACTTTGGGTCTCATGCTTTCCGGTAGAAAAACTTAGGATCCCGCTTGTTACCACTTTGCATCAATGATGAAATGATCTGAGACTGATCTTTGAGTGTTGAAATGGAGCCATCTTCTAACATGATGTAAATCTTATCACCAAAGTTTTCTTCATCGTCTTTGTATGTCGTATTTTCAACGGTCCGATATGACGTAAAGTATTTCAGTTCCAAGGGACTCAACTTGGATTTGATCTCTTCGATTTTCGTTTGATTTTCCGGTGTATCGTTGATGTATCCCCAGATCCGACGATTCAAGAAATCTTGAGCTAAAGATTTCAAGATGGCATCCTCTGATCGTGTGAAACTTGCAATCAGTCCATTGATATAATAATCGTCGATTCTGATATAGTTTTCCAAATCTTTCGGGTCTTCGATGATCCGTTTCAAAGGTTCGACATCGCCTTTGAACTGAAATCCTGATAACAGTAGGTCTTTGACCCGTGAGTAAATTTTTTCAAGGTTGACTTCATAGGCTCTCGATACTGCATGGTAGTAGACTTGCCAGTACATGTGATACCGCGCGATCAGATAATTCTCAATCGCGTGAATGCCTGAATACTTGAAAACCAGTTTGCCTTTTCTGATGTAAATCACTCGAATGAGTCGATCCAAATCAATATGTCCGTAAGCAGTCCCTGTAAAATAGGCATCTCTTTCCAAGTAGTCTAATCTATCCACATCGAGTTGCGATGAGATGAGTTGTTCGATCAATGGAAATTTCTTTTTCTTCAAGATGACCGATGCCACATCACTTGCAAAACGATCGTCAACGGCGTCCAATATACCTCTAAGCTCCTGATTTTCCATGATGAGCGATGCACCAATGGTTTCATGGTTCACTTTGAAGACATCTTCAAACGCGTGAGAATATGCCCCGTGTCCGATATCATGCAACAAGGCTGCACATAAGAACACCATTTTAGACCGATCGTCTAATGCACTCGCAATATCGGGAATGGTTAAAAAACGGTTTGCGATTTCATACACACCGAGACTATGTGAAAATCTAGAATGCTCAGCGCCATGGAAAACCATCTGAACGCCAGAAAGCTGGCGTACTCTTCTCAAGCGTTGAAACAGTGATGCATTGATGATGTTCATCAAGAGTTCAAAATCGACATGGATATATCCGTAAAGCGGATCACGAAACACTTGCTGTTTAACGAGTTTTTGCATAGGACCTCCACAGGTCAAAAAGTGCCTGATCAGGCACTAATCGTTGATGGTATAGGATTTGACTAGTTCGACAAAGTCGCCAGTATTCAGCATGAATGCACTGCCATCATCCGTATCGAGATGACAATCCAATCTGAATTGAGGATGAACCCTGCAAAGCACATTGTCCAAGATACCGGCTTTGATTCCACCGACTCTCAAACTGACGATCTGACGGTCGACAACGCCAAACTCTTTCGCTTCTTCGGGTGAGAAATGGATATGGCGATCTGCGATGATGACGCCTTCAGAAATACTCACTTGTCCCTTTGGACCGATGAGTGTTGCTGCCCCTGAACCTTTGACATCCCCTGATGAGCGAACGGGTGCGACAAACTTATAACGAATTGCATCACTTTTTGAAATCTCAACCTGTGACGCTGGGCGAACCGGTCCTAAAATTCTAACACCGGGGAGCAGTTTGCCATCTGGACTGACAACATCAACCTTCTCCTCACATGCATATTGTCCTGGTTGTGTCAATGCCTTCATCACAGTCAATTGATATCCTTGACCAAAGAGAATTTCCAAATGTTCCTGAGTCAGGTGAAGATGTCGTCCTGAAATGCCTACTGGTACTTTTTTCATCGTATATTGCCTCCTGCATACGAAATGATTATATCATTTTCTATGGTTCTTTTCAACGACATTATGATAGAATAAAAACAAGAAAGAGGTGTTGACATGTCCAGTATTTTCTCAAAAATCATTGCTAAAGAAATTCCAGCATACTTTGTCTATGAAGATGATCATGTGGTTGCATTTCTAGATATTTCACAGGCAACCAGAGGTCATACACTGGTTGTACCTAAAGTCGAATACAAAGATATCTTTGATATGCCTGGTGAACTTGCAGCTCATGTTTTCAAGGTCTCTGTGAAGGTCTCCAAAGCCATTCAAAAAGCATTCAATGCGAAAGGTCTGAACATCCTATCGAACAACGGTGAAACCGCAGGACAGACGGTTTTCCACTTTCATTTGCATTTGATTCCGCGCTATGAAAAAGACGACGTAACGTTCCGTTTGAGCAACTACATGGGCGGCTTGAATGGCACCGATTATAAAGAAAGAGCCAACTTGATTAAAGAGGCTCTATTGTAAACATGACGCCTTGGTTGACGTTTTCAACCTTCAGCAACAAATTGAAATGCACACAAGTCTTTTGGACAATACTCATCCCTAAACCGAACTGACCTTTTTGTCCTTTTTCATACGGTTTGAACAACTGATCAATGAAGTTTTGACTGATTGGCTCACCATCGTTATAGAAGGTGAGTTTTTTATTTTTGAGCGTGATGACAATCTTTGTTTTCGCATAGCGCATCGCGTTATCAATGATGTTTGAAAACGCATTGTAGAAGTTTTCGGGAACGCCGTAGTATGTGGAGTCATCGAGTTCTGTGATGAATTGAAGATTAGAACGATACTTCTGATTATTGACAATGTTGTTGATGACTTCTCTGATCTTGACAGATTCGTATTCGTTTTCATCTTTCAGATACTCAAGTTTGGAAAGTTCGAGCAGTTGCTTGACTTTCTGATTGAGCATTTCTGCTTGCTTGATGATGACTTCGGTTTCACTGATATCAGAAATACCATCGCCAATCGCTTCTGCATAAGACTGGATGACTGCAATCGGAGTCTTGAAGTCGTGAGAAATGTTTTGAAGCATTTCTTGTTTTGTCTTTTCGCTTGCTTCAATTTCCTGACGCATGCGTTCAATCGTTTTCGCCAAATCGGTAATTTCATCGCTACCGTCGATTTCAATAGGAATCTTATAATCGTTTAAGGATAGCACTGCAACTTCGCCTCTGAGTCTTTTGACACGTTCTACCGTGATTTTGGACCACATCAAAATGATGACATTCCCCAGTAAAACTAAAGCGATGAAGCTGATCTGGATGAGTGCATTGAATGAATTCCCGAGCATTCTCAGATAGTCTTCAGAGGTGAAGACGATGGTGAGATTTCCCCCTGGTCTTCTATCGATTAAAAACGTATAGGTAATCCCGTTAATCGTTTCAGTTTTGGAACTGCCTGGCCAGATGGATAATTCACTCACAATTCTTTGTGCGGTGTAGTTGCCATCTAACACATCCAGATTACCGGTACTTCTGATCGAACCGCCTTCATAGATGACATATCCGTTATATTCGGAAGCGGGTGGTTGATTGAGATTGATTTTGACATCCTGAAGATAAAGTGCAAGTTGTGATTGATTCTGTTCAACTCTGAAATCAGCGAAGACTCGGTTTAAAGCAATCAAAAAAATCAGACTGGTCAACAGTGTCACAATCGTAAAGATGAGATTGAGTTGTGTTGTCAGTTTGATTTCTTTCATAGTAGACGATAACCAAATCCGTAAATCGTTTCAATCTTGAGGTCTGGCATTTTGTGTCTGAGTCTTCTGAGCAAGTCATCGACGACGCGATCGCTACCATAATAGTTTTCGCCCCAGACATGCTTTAAGATTTGTTCTCTGCCAAATGCCTGATTGAGATTCTTGAGGAAGAAGAGGAGAAGTTCGAATTCTTTGTTTGTCAGATCAATCATCTGGCTGCCTGTTCTGATTTCACGTCTGGTGACATTGATTTCATAATGTGCATAGGTCACGATCTCAGATGCGCTTGCTTGAGCGTGTCGTTTCAGTACAGCTTTGACTCTCAAGATCAGTTCTCTGGGTGAATAGGGTTTTGCCAGATAGTCATCACTACCCAGTTCAAGACCCATGATCTTATCCAAATCCTGATCTCTGGCTGAGGTAAAGATGACCGAAGCTGGATTTCCTGATGCTTTGAGTGCTTTGATCAAATCATAACCGCTCACTTCACCGGAAAGCATGATATCTAAAATCCATAAATCGACTGGATCATTGATATGTTCCATCGCATGTTCGCCATCTAGAAATACCGTGGTCTCATAACCCTCTCTGACCAAATATTTCCGAATGATTTCTGATAAATCTTTTTCGTCTTCAACAAAATAAATTTTCATGGATATACCTGCCTTTTTAAGTAAAATAAGCGTGCTCAGCACACTTATTATACCATATACAAACATCACTTAGGAGAAAATGAAGTACCTATAGTCTATCAAATGACTTTGGGATATCTATGTTTTTCTCGTGTGAAATTGTGTTATTTGATGATACTTGCTCTCATGTAAGGTACTAACACTTCGGGAATTGTAATCGTTCCATCGGCATTCTGATAGTTTTCCATGATGGCGATGATCGTTCTGCCCACTGCAAGTCCTGAACCGTTAAGCGTATGGACATACTCTGTCTTGCTTTCTTTGGTTCTCTTGAATCGAATATTCGCACGTCTTGCCTGATAGTCTTCGGCATTCGAAATGGATCCGATTTCGCGGTACATATTCTGACCTGGCAACCAGACTTCGATATCGTATGTTTTCGCCATGCCAAACCCCATGTCACCTGTGCAAAGCGTGATCACGCGATAAGGCAGGTGTAACCGTTTGAGCACTTCTTCACTGTTCAACAGCATTTTTTCAAGTTCTTCATAAGACTCTTCTGGCTTGGTGAACTTGATGAGTTCGACTTTATTGAACTGATGCTGTCTTAAAATTCCACGTGTGTCTCTACCTGCAGAACCCGCTTCTGATCTGAATGCAGTCGTGAATGAACAGTATTGGATAGGCAATTGATTGCCGTCTAAAATTTCATCTCTGAATAAGTTGATGGTAGGTACTTCGGCTGTCGGGTTCAAATACCACTGGTTATCACCAGCAACGACTTTGAATGCGTCATCTTTGAATTTGGGAAACTGGCCAGTCGCAAACATACTCTTTTCATTGACGATGAAGGGTGGAATGACTTCTGTGTATCCGTGCTCATGTGCGTGCAGATCCATCATGAACTGAATGAGTGAACGCTCAAGACGCGCACCGAGTCCCTTATCGACAACAAAACGGGTTCCCGTGATTTTTGCAGCACGTTCGAAATCGAGGATGCCTAAAGATTCACCCAAAGTGATGTGATCTTTGATGGGAAAATCGAAGACTCTTGGAATACCATACTTGCGCACTTCCACGTTATCATGGTCGTCTTTGCCAATGGGGACGCTCAAGTTGGGTAAATTGGGCGTAACGGCCAAAATATTGAAAATCTCATCTTCAATCGTTTTGAGTTTGTCATCAAGCACTTTGATGTCATCGCCCAAATGAGCGACTTCATCCAAGATGTGTGTGGCATCTTGCTTGTTTCGCTTGAGTTCACCAATTTTCTTGGAAGCTTCATTTCTTTGTGCCTTCTTTGATTCAACGTCTAAAATGATGGCTTTCCGTTCATCTTGTAACTTGACAAGGTTAAAAATGTAGGAAAAGTCACCGTTACGTGTGGATAACCTTTTGTATACTTCGTTAATGTTTTCTGTGACAAATTTTAAATCTAGCATATTGAACTGCCTCCTTTGAAATATAAAAGTCCCTAGATAGAATCTAAGGACGTCATGTGAACGCGGTACCACCTTAGTTCTGGATTTTCATCCAGCACTCGATTGTCTGTAACGGGGACTTCCCGGATGGGGTTAGCATCACTCAAAGAGTGGAATAGACACTTCATCTGTTCGCTTTCACCAACCGCGAACTCTCTAAAAGATATCCGTATCATGATCTCTTGTCATCGTGTTACATTCATTATAATGCTTTTTGATTCTATTTTCAAGATAGCGTGTTATTTCGCTTTCGAATTGATCAGTTTTTGGAGATCTTCTTTGATTTCGTCTTTTTGCAGACCGAAATCGAGAATCGCTTCAATATAATCCACCTTGTTACCGACATCATAACGCTTGCCTTGAATGTCATAGGCATAGACTTTTTCTGTCTGCATCAATCTTAAGATGGCATCGGTCAATTGGATTTCATTGCCAGCACCACGGGTCTGATTTTTCAAGTAACTGAAAATGCCTGGGGTAAGGATATATCTGCCACCAATCGCGCTTCTTGAAGGTGCTTCTTCGACTTTTGGTTTCTCAACGACGCCTTTCAGTTCAACAATCGGACCTTTCTGATTGTCTTTGGGTATGCAAATGCCATATTTGGATGTATGGCGGAGTTCAACTTCCATTGTCCCTAAGACTGTGGAGTGAACCTTTTCATATACTTCAGCCAATTGCTTGATGGCTGGCTTGTCTTTACCGACATACATGTCGTCGCCAAGTAGCACCGCAAACGGATCGTTACCGACAAACGCTTCAGCTTGAAGGACTGCATGCCCTAGCCCAAGTTGTTCTCTTTGTCTGATGTAGTGAATCTGTGCGCCTTGTGCGATATTTCTAACGAGACCGTATTCATAGTGCTTGTTTTTAGAAAGCAAGATGGTCTCGAGCTCGAGATTATAATCAAAATAATCGATGATTGCATTCTTGTTCGCACTGACAATGAGTAAAATATCGGTCATCCCTGCTTCAATGGCTTCATTGACGATGTATTCGATGGTCGGATGATCGATGATGGGTAACAATTCTTTAGGTAAAGCTTTGGTGATTGGTAAGAATCTGGTTCCATAACCTGCTGCTGGAATGACTGCTTTTTTAATCATGATAAAGTCTCCTTTTGAGATTCCCTGTGGGTCATATAGTAAGTGATTGCAAATCCGGTAATCAAGGAAAGAATCGCGAATGTCCAAATCATCCATGATGACTGAAATACGTTATCAGATGTATTGTCTTGAAGGGTGAAGAGAATATTGAAGGGTGAGACTAAGATGATGCCTAAGACTCCATAGAAGAAATAAGACTGATGTTTTTCTAGAATACGATACATCAGTTTACCCATCACGATGAGACCTATGATGATGCCTGAAGCAAGGATAAGTATCAGTGGTAATTGACTGAAAAGAGCCGTGAAATCAAGGGTGAAGACTGCATCGATGGCATCATTGCCCAAGGCTAGCAAAATTTGGAAGAATCCAAGTGCCATGAGTAGCGTAGAACCCGATAATCCTGGGATGATGAGTGCTGTCGCATAAAGAAATCCGATGATGAAGATGACGATGTAATACATGAAGTCACCAGGGGATTGCGTGGTTTCCGACATGAAGAGAAATGAAATCATGATGATCATGAGCAGTACCATGGTCAACAGATGTTTCCATGTGGTCTTGATCTTTTTCAGTGTCTTGATGATGCCCGGAATCGCGCCGATCACAAGTCCGATGAACAAGAGTGTGAGGGGTAGCGGAATGCGTTCGTATAAATACTCAATCACGACAAACCCGATACCAAAACCGAGTAATACACCCACAATATATTGCCAAACCGATGCAATCGCTTGAAAGGGATGCTTGGTCAATTGGTTGAGTGCTTGAATGAGTGATTGGTAAATCCCTAAAATGGTTGCGACCATTGAACCGCTGATGCCAGGCAAGATACTGCCCATCCCAACAAACGCTCCTTTGATCATCTTAATCAATGTTTGCATGAAATCTCCTTGAGCCATGACTGCTGATGAAACTTTGAATCACACCTGTTCACCAGGTTGTGTTTCCATTTTAACATATTTTTATGCCCCTGTTGTATGCTATAATGGAATCGGTGATCTTATGACAGAATTCATAGAAATATTAAAGTACATACTGCTTGGCATCATTCAGGGAATCACTGAAATTTTCCCTGTTTCTTCCAGCGGACATCTCACGATTTTTTCCAATTTGCTGGGTATGGATTTGACCAATCTGTCAATTTTTTTAATGATCACGAACGCAGGATCATTTCTGGCACTCCTCTTCTTTTTTAGGAAAGATGTCCAAGGTTTGATCAGGGGATCGTGGCGTTATGTCATCAAACGTGAGGTTCACTGCAAAGAAGACTTCCTTTATGTGACCAAACTGGTCATTGCCATCATTCCAATTGGAGTCTTTGGACTTCTGATGAAGGATTTACTCCCTGATGATCTCTTGGTTGTCGGTTTTTCATTGATTCTGACTTCAGGATTATTGTATTACATCTATCAACAAAAAGACATCCAGTGGAAATCTGATGTGACCTGGAAGAACGCGATCGTGATTGGTGCATTCCAAATGTTTGCCATCTTCCCAGGTATTTCAAGAAGCGGCATCACAATCACTGGTGGTCTCAGTCAAAAAATCGAACTTAAGAAAGTGCTCCGTTTCTCATTCCTGAGTTACTTGATTGTCTCAGTCCCTGTCACTTTGCTTGGTATCTATGAAGCCATATACGCCACTGAATCCATCCATTTGGTCGGATACACGCTAGCGTTTATCATGAGTTTTATCTTCAGTTTGATCGCAGTTCGGTTTTTATACAATTATGTCAAAGTCAAGAACCTCATTTATTTCGCTGTTTACTGCCTGATTGTAGGTATTCTGTCGATTGTCTTGTTCTTTGTTTTCTAAACTGTTCAAGCATTCTATCAAGGAATGCTTTTTTTATTTTTAATTTCAAACTATCTCTTCATAAAAACCGTTTTATGTAATACAATGGAAATAAATCAGTACACGAAGGAGTATGTATGGACAACTTTCAGATGAAAAAAGGCGAGAAACTCATTTTTGCATGGGGAGACGTATTTGGCGGAGGTGCTCAAGCACTGATTGGCGTCATTTATCTCGTCTTTCTGACACAGGTGATTAGAATCAATCCAGCGATTGCAACCACCATCATCTTGATTTCAAAGGTGTGGGACGCTGTCACTGATCCTTTGATGGGAATCATCAGTGATAACACACGGACCAAGATGGGTCGTAGAAGACCCTATATTTTAGCTGGCGGATTTTTAGTCATCATCGCATTCTTGTTGCTCTGGCTACCCATTGGCGGATGGTCGTCCCCCGTACTCAAGGTTGCTTATTTGATTACAACCTACGTTTTCTACAGCACCATATCGACCATCATTGCTGTGCCTTATAGCTCATTGTCAGCGGAAATCACCACCAATGTCAAGGAACGGAACACTGTCAACATTTTCAGACTTGTTGTTTCAACCATCGCTACTGCAGTTTGTACACTGGTGCCGACTCTGGTTCTTGAATCATTTGTTGATGGTTTGATCTCCATTGAAGTATTTTACGCGATTGTCGCCGTTGGATTTGGACTCTTCTTTGCACTACCTTTGATTCTGATTGGACTCTACACGAAAGAACGCGTGGTACTGCCAACCGAAAAATCGAAGTTTCATGCCAAGACATTTGTCAAACCGCTTCAAGTCAAGGCGTTCCGTGGTTTGATTTATATGTATCTTTGCCAGAGCATCTCCATGGATATTCTATCTGCCGGCATCATCTATTATGCGATGTTTGTCGTACAAGGTAGTGCAACCATATTTTTAGGTATTTTCATTGGGGTACAACTCTTGATGTTCCCCATCATCAATCAAGTCATTTCAAAAGTTGATAAGAGAAAAGTTTACTATTTTGGCTTACCTCTGGCGCTTGTTGCATTCCTCGGTGTTGGACTCTATCCATCCAGTTGGCCAGTTGAAGGTGCTTACGCCTTCACAGCACTCACAGCCATCGGATTTGCTGGAGCACAACTGATGAGTTGGATCATCTTCCCAGATGCTGTTGATGCAGGTGAGTTGAAATTAGGTGAACGTGCGACCGGTAGTTTTTCAGGCATCATGACATTCATCAGAAAGACCAGTTCTGCGATTGCCATTCAATTCTTTGGCATTATGCTTTATCTCTCAGGATTTGTCTTACCTACCGATGCTGTCCAAAGACCCCCTCAACCAGACAGTGCTCTTTTGGGTATCAGACTCGCGATGTCATTGGGATTTGTCCTCTTGATGACTGTCGGATATTTTGCAGCTCGCAAATTCGTCTTGACCAATGAAAGAAGTCTTTTGGTTAGAAAATTCCTCAAAGCCCGTGAAGATGGTGTGCTTGATACGAACGCTCCCGAATACATCGAACTGACTCAAGTTTTATTTTAGGAGATTATGCTATGACTGCTAAAGCTGATGTTGGTATGCAGATCAAAATGAATACCAAATCATTCAAAGAAATCATTGATCTCCATCATGGCAAGCAGATTGACGAGTCTGGCATTCTTGAACTCGTTGATTTTGTCAATGAACGGCATGACTGTGCGGATTTCAGGATGATTGTATTGATCAAAGTCTATCATCAATATCGTGATTTACTCTCGGAAAAGACTGTTTCTGCCATTCGATCTGCCATCTTGAATTTCAAGTATGCCATGTCTGAGCCAGGCTCAGATGGCATGTGTTATTGGTCGGAAAATCATCAATTACTCTTTGCTACCTGTGAATTTTTAGCCGGTAGATTATTTCCGGATTCTGTCTTTCAAAACGATCAAAGAAAAGGATCATTGCACGCCAAAGATGCTCAGGCAAAGATCCTACAATGGCTTTATCATCGCTTTATCTACGGATTTACTGAGTGGCATTCCAATACTTACTACGAAGAGGATATCGCACCTTTGTGTGTGCTCATCGATCATTCGAATGACTTAGAAATCATTGAAAAATCGAAGATGATTTTGGACTTGTTATTTTTAGATATGGCAATGCATTCGTATGAAGGATTCTTTGTTGCTACCTCAGGCAGATGCTATGAAGAACAAAAAAGGAATCCTGAAAAAGCAGACGTCAATGATATCCTTGCGCATGCATTTGGTATTTTAAAACGTGATTATGACTACACGAGATTGTCATCCCTTTATCTCATTTGCACGAACTATCAAGTGCCTGAAGTCATCAAGCGCATTGCAAGAGATTCGAATACTTCAGTCATTAAAGACTCGATGGGTCTTGATTTGAAAGAGGTCAAACGTGAAATGCCAAAGCGGGATTTGCTGGAAAGAGGACTCTTTCTATGGTCGATGGAAGCATTCACAAATTCAGAATCGATCAACATGACACTCGATATGTTCAACGCTTGGAACTTGAAGGAAAATAACTTCTTAAGAGATTTGAAGCAGGTCAATATCCCCGTGCTCAGACGCTTGGGTTTGCTTCCATTAGTGGTCAAGCTTCTCAATCCTGCGACTCAAGGAGTCGCGATTGAACGTGCCAATACCTATACCTTTAAAACAAAAGACTATATGTTATCGACAGCTCAACAGTATCATCCAAAGTTCTTTGGAGATCAACAGCACATCTGGCAAGCAACACTTCCAAAACAAGTTTCGATCTTCTCAACACATCCCGGATCTCCCATGTTTGACGATGCCGCACGGAATTTCTCACCATCGTATTGGGTCGGTAACGGCATCAATCCGGATGCGATTCAGCACGAAAACAAACTGTTTGTCATTTATGATCTGACGCTCAGAAAAGGGTATCTCGAACGCAAACGACAACAGTTTATCCACATTCACTTTCCGATCGAACTGATGGATCAACATCAAATTGAACTCAACCATGCTTTTGGACGATCAGGTTCTGGTTATATTGCCATCAAGACCAACCATTTGATCGAACAGATTTCCGCTTATGAACTCATCATCAGAGGTAAGCATGTCAGTTTTGTTGTCATCATGGGTAGTGCTGCCAAAGATGGTTCCTTAGAATCATTCATAGAGAAGGTCAAGCATGCAACCCTTGAAACTGACAAACATCGGATGAGATTATCGTGTCAGGATATTTATGTCATGCGCTTCAAACGCGGTTTATGGGTGGATGGAAAACGTATCAATACCGATCATCAACGTTATGAAACGCCTTATGTCAAGAGTCAGCGCAAACCTGAAACATTTTCAATCTCCCATCAGGGACACGCATTATATCTAGACTTTAAAAATATCAAACGATTGGAGAAAACTCATGTCTGACCGTTATGTAAACAAAGTTATCGAACTGGCTGATGATATTACCAATACCTGGGCACCGAAAATGAAATGGATGTGGGGCGAAGCCTTACTCGGTTATGCACTTGCACAACTCGACATTCATTTGAAGACTGAAAAGTATACGCCATTTCTGAAGGCGTATTGTGACTACTATGTCGCACATCCGCCTCGTGTGGATCAAAGCGACACATCGGCGCCAGGATTAATCACTTACATGATGTTTAAAAAGACAGGTCATCCGGAATATAAAAAACTGACAGATCGTGTCCTTCATTATATTCAGCATGAACCGAGATTGATTGAAGATTCCGTGAATCATTTGGGTAATTCACCAGAAGGTAAGATCTATCCGAAATCCATCTGGGTCGATAGCTTGATGATGTTTTCCGTGTTCCCATCGCTTTATGCTAAAGATACCGGAAACCAAACCATGATGGATATTGCAGCCAGACAACCCCGCGTGATGTCAAAATACATGCAAGACCCTAAAGATCACTTGTGGTATCATTCCTACTGGGTTAAATGGAAAATGCATTATCCCAAGCGAAAACTCTATTGGGGTAGAGGTAATGGTTGGGTTGTCGCTTCTCTGCCGATGATCTTGGAACATATCGGAGATCATGCTGAAAAAGAAAACATCATTAAAATCTTCAAAGAGACATGTCAGGCTATCTTGCCTTATCAAAGAACAGATGGCACCTTTGAAACCGTGATCAATAAAGTCGGAAAGACATACCGCGAACTGTCGATGACCGCTTTGATTGCATCCGGATTCATCAAAGGATACAAGATGGGTTATCTGGATTCTATTTACTTAGAAGCAGGCAAAAAAGCATTTCATGCAGTTGTCGATGCAATCCAAACCGAAAACGGACATCTCTACATGCCTGAAGTCAGCGGACCGACCATCCCCATGCCACTATTTCCTTATTTGGGTTATAAATGGATCCCTAGAGGAAAGAACTGGTCTTATGGAATTGCCGCACTGATCTTTGCTGCCATTGAATATGATCAATTGAAGTGATTCTATCGTCATCATTGAAAGAAAAACAACACATTCAATCACCAATGTGTTGTTTTATTTATATAGAATAGGTTTTTAATGTTTCGAGTGATTCAGCAAACCTGATGGTTAGATTTGAATCACGCTTTTCTGACGGCTAGATAGATATAGGACCCACCAGCTCCGCGATTCAGATCAACCATGTTTGT
This sequence comes from Acholeplasmataceae bacterium UBA6190, assembly GCA_002422045.1. Lineage (GTDB taxonomy): Bacteria > Bacillota_I > Bacilli_A > Acholeplasmatales > Acholeplasmataceae > Peloplasma. The sequence goes on along the minus strand of DITG01000039.1, from coordinate 25,205 downwards.
TAGCCAATACCAACCAGATGGCAGCGTATTTTGATCGCCATATACGCCTCGGATTTCTTTGATGTATTTGGTGTTAGCATTTTTTGCTTCATAACTTGTGGCAGTTCTGTAGTGAAGATATATATAATCTCCGCCTGCACCACGATTGAGATCGACGTTTACCTTTTTGTATCCTTCATTACTGTAATCTGTGTTCTTACCAGAAGCGATACGGATATCTACAATGGCCTCGGATTTCTTATCCGTATAATTGTATACGATGTAAATGAAATCTCCGCCTGCGTTGTGATTGGCCTCAAGATATGACACTGAGGTACTTCCGGGGTTTAAATAAACCGGGGTGTAGTCATTGGGTATCTTTCCTTTTGCCGATGGCTCACTACCACCTGTGTAAACGAGTATTTCCTTCAAGTACAGTTTGTTGAATCTCATATTATTGAGATGATTTGAACGAATATCGACCAAATTGTTGAAGTAATTCTCATAGGCACTTCTAATCGTATGATTATCAATCAAGTCCCAGATAGGAAAAAAACTATCTTCAAAACTACCAAACTGACATAAATTCATTTTTTGATCAATGGAGTCTCTCCATGTGGGGTATTGCTGAGCGATAATATCAGGTGAGGAGCCTGTGATGGCATTTCCTCCATATGATTTAAACGTAAAATATGTATTGTCAAGAAATTTCTGACTTGTCTTTTTTTGAGTTTCAGATGCTGAACCTGTGGATGTTAGGTATGTAGCGTTCACGTCGACTTGAATTTGCTGATCTGTTTTTGATTGTGTATTTTTGTGGGTGAAGTTAAACTCTGTTCTTCCACCTAAATAGTACTTAGTGATTAAGTGTGTACCATAATCTTCAAAAAACTTTCCTAATGTGTTTTGATTGTAATGCGTTTGTGCATCTAGAAGAAATTGAGTTGAGAGCATTGTTTTCAGCTGATCGACAGTACCTGTATAATTGCTTTCTTCGATGGTAATGATTTGGGCATGTCTAATGAATACTTGGTCCTCTGAAGTTTGTGTGGTGACACCGAAAGATGCATGAACGTCACCACTGAATGCTACACCTTTGTAACTCGCGCTAACAGTAGAGTTGAATTTCGAATAGAACTCTTCGATTTTATGAGAGTAACTATAAGAAATATCTGAACTTCTGAAATCCGTACGGCTGAATAGAGTATGGTCAAACTTTGTTGAATCTAGTACGGGTTTTGATGCAACATTCTCGGGTGCTGCATATCCCTTACCATCATCACTGTTAATGGTGTTTCCACTTTCGATGACTTTGTAGCCATATAGGTGGAAGTTTTTCAAGTTAGCTTGAAGAAGCCCTCCATGAAGATCTTCATCAGTCAAATTAACAAATGTTCCGTAAAAATCATCGTCATCTTCTTGACATGCAAACATTGTCGCTACAATTAAAATGCAAAGTAAAAATGAAATCAGAGATTTGACTAAACCTTTCATAAGGCCCTCCTTGTGTCAAAGCAAAAATACATTCATGATCTAGTGTATGATTGAATGTTGAAACCGGTAATATTTAATTTCATTATATTGTAATCATGTTCATAACACAATAATGCGTTGATATTTTTCGTGTTTTTATCTCAATCGAAACTATTTAATACTGAAAAATCGATTCAAAAGAGAAAAAAACCAAACGATGGGAACTCTGTTTGGATAACAGGCGATCTTTCGTTGAGGTTTTTCGTTTTTTTATGGTTATGTAGATATTTTTTTTCTATAATTGTAATCCGATCGTACAATATCTTCTAAATTGTATTTTGGAATCCATTTCAAAATCTTTTTAGCTCTATCATTGGATGCGATGAGTTCTGCGGGGTCTCCGTCTCTTCTGCCTCCAATGACAACCTTGAGCGGAGCGATCTTATTCACAGCCTCTGCAACTTCTAGGACAGTATATCCGCTGTTAGAACCTAAGTTCATGGTTTCACTTTTTCCACCATTTTTTAAGTAATGAGCGCCCAAGACATGTGCATAAGCGAGATCGCTCACATGGATGTAATCACGGATACACGTGCCATCTTTTGTAGGATAATCATTGCCATAGATGGTCAGATGATCTCTCAAACCGATGATGCCTTGAATGGCAACAGGGATCAGGTGTGTGAGCTGATCTTTCATCAAACCGATTTTTAAAGAAGCGTCCGCACCTGCAACATTGAAGTATCTGAAGATGACATAGTTGAAATCGTGAGCATTAGCAACCCATTGAATCATTTTTTCGCATGCGAGTTTGGTTTCACCATAAGGATTGATTGGCTTGGTAACCATATCTTCCTGACAAACACCCGATGCTTCACCATAAACAGCTGCTGTTGATGAGAAGACCAGTTTCTTAACATTAAAATCTTTCATGGTTTCCAGAAGAACTCTCACGCCTTCGACATTGTTGTAATAATATTCTAGAGGTTCTTTGACAGATTCAGGCACGACAATCTTCGCTGCAAAATGCATGACAACGTCAATCTTTTCTTGTTTGAAGACAGCTTCGACATCCGATTTGACTCGGATATCTCCCTGATAAAACTTGGCTTTCGGATGCACAAGTTCCATATACCCAGAAGACAGATTGTCTAAAATAATGACTTCCTGTCCATCCTTGATCAATTCATAGACAGTGTGTGAACCGATATAGCCTGCACCACCAACAACGAGTACGCGCATGATATCCTCCTTGAAATGAACGTCTATTTTTATTATACGACATTATTTGTTCGATTGGCAAACAAAAGATAAGAAACCCAATGAATGACTGTGAAGATGATGACGAACATGATCATGAATTTCCATTGGTCAAACAATTGGATGATGATCGATGAAAGTCTTAAAATGTCCCACGAGTTGAATCTTAAGAATCTGCCAATATAAATACCTACAGAAGAGATACCAAAGAGCGATGTCAGGACAATGATTCTATACGGTTTGATGTTGAGTTTTTCCAGAAATCTATCTTCAAGTTTGATGACCGATGACATGCCTAACTTCATCGCAATCAGCGCACCAATCGTGATGTGTGCCATGACGAGCCAATCGTTGATTTCCATGGCATAAATGCGAGGATATTGAGTGAAAAAATCATAGGCTTCAAGGTGAATGAAATCGGTGATGATGTAGATCGCATTCGGAAAAAAGAGTACATAAAGTCCAAAAACCAAACCAATCCAAAGCTTTGATACTCGCTTTTGATCCATGTGCAAAATCAGTTTTGCGAGTGCATAGACTGTGGTTGCGAGGATCATGTTCCATCCTAAAAAGAGCACCAATCCATTGAACAGATATATCCCTAGGCCATAAGATAAAACGAGATATGAAAGACTTGCCCAGTAGTGTCCATCCATCTTTCTCATCATCTTATTCACCATAGCGTCCTCTGATTGCATCCCGGATAATGGACTGCATATCCGCACTTGAAACGATGATATCAGATAGCATTTTAAACCGTTTGATATACTCGAATGTCAGTGCTGAAACCTCTTCATGAAGCGGATATAGGGTTAATGGGTTCTTCATGGAGTAGATATAGTCATCCATGACAACATCCATCAAGCGATTGTCTAGTGCAAATGTGGGTTCTGTGGATAATCCGTGCACGCCGTAGTATGGAGAATCATCAATCGGGAGATCAAATAACTCGACGATTGTTCTGAATAAATCGACTTGGCTTCTCACCAAATGTTGTTTGCCAACCAAGAGACCCTTTCGAATACTGTAATCGCCATAGTCCACCATTTCATCTCCAGGTACATAGATCCAAGCAGGAACTTTCTGCAAGATTTTTCTGGTTTCAATGACGGATAGACTCTCATTGAGCAATATATCCAAATCTCCGTTTTTCAGACCTGAACCATGATCACTGTAAAAGACATAGACTGAGTCATCAAGTGTGTGGTCTTGACCTGTTTCAGAGATGAAAAAGCGTTTGATCACATCATCGATATAATCCACATAACTGATGTATTTCAGGGTAATTCTAGAGATCAAATTTTCGTATTCCGGAAAGAGTCCCGGTCTTAATCCATTCGGATCAAAATCGTAGGGTGTATGTGGCATCATGGTGACTGGAAAAAGCATAAAAGGTGTTGAAGACTGAAGCAGATTCGATCCGACCTGATATGTGAAATCAGCCAAGTGATAGTCAGAAATCCATGGGCTCAGGTGCACTTTGTTGTTGACTGAATCATAAAGATAACCGGATTCGACATCATATCCTTCTTCGATGAAATCTTCGATGGCATGGAAATGATCAAATCCATAAAGTTCAGGATAGACCTTATCTCTGTTATAAAATGTTTCTTTATCGCCATGAATGGCTTCGGTATAATAACCCATCTCATTGAAAAACATAGGGATGGATTCGAGTTCATAGGGTATATCATTATATTCCCAGTAGAGTGTACGGTCACCCATCGGGTATAAACCTGTCATCACAGCAAGTTCACCATCTGAGCTGACACCCATACCGACATTGTTGTAAAAGTTATTGAAAACAAACGATTGTTCGAACAGACGATTCAAGAAGACAAAACGTTCAGAAATCGTCGCATGCTCAAGCAAAAAGGAATTCATCGATTCCAGGTGAATCAAAACCAGGTTTCGATCTTTCAGTATGCCGTGAAGTTGGTTATCGTTTCGAATCGATGGATCGATGAATAAATCACTCACAGCCTCTGATAGTAACAACCTGTTCGAATAGGTCTTGTTGTCAAAGGCGTTGATGTAGACTTCCTGGTTCTTGTTATAAAATTGATAGGCTTCAGCAATTTTCTCTTCTGTTTCCAGATCAAGGAATCTTTGCAGGTCCAAATCGAACGGTCTCCCAAAGAATTCACCCACATAATAAGGGTATACCCCAAGGTTTTGGATGGCAAATGTGCTTTTGACTGCATTGATGGGAAGTGTTGCTTGAAATTGTTGATAATAAGACATGATCGCTGTGAAAAATGTCATGGACACAAGTAGTACGGATGACAGTGTCTTTTGTACTGTGATCTTTAGGAACATACCTGAAAGTATTTGTCTGTCCGAAAGTTTATAGATGACGAGCAAAACAACAAACGGAATGAAGACAACGATTCTCCAATAAGTGATCAATTCAAGTAGTGCATTGAGGGTAGTTCCCATCGCAAAGCCATCGGCAGGATTTTTAAAAATCGTACTGGCGGGTATGGAAAAAGCTGTACCGAAGAACATATTGAATACGCCCATGGCGTAGACGAAAACATTCAAGAAGAAGGTCAATACAATTAAAAAAACCATTCTTGATTTTGCTTTTTTGACGAACATGAATGCAACCGTCATGATCAGAAACAGAATCGAAAAGTTTCCGAGAAACGCGTTGATTTCACCTAAAAACGTATGCGTGAATGGGGCGATATATCGATTCAGCACAGATGCTGTGAGCATGTATGTATTCAAGATATTCAAGATGAAGAAAAGTCCAATGAATAGGAAATAGACGGACCATTGATTGTATTTTTTCACGTGTTTCCCCCTTTCAATGTGTCTATGTGTTATTATAACTCATTTTAGACATACGTGAGATAAAAAACCATCCAAGCGGTGGATGGTTTGAGAATATGTGAAGTTATGAGAGACTTATGCCGGAATGACAGATCCTTCGTATTGAGATTCGATGAATGCCTTGACTGCAGGAAGTGACAAGACTTCGATGAGTGCCTTGATTTTAGCAGATTCAAGTTTGGATTCGAGTGCTGCAACAATGTTGACATAGGGATTGTTTTCTGTCGATTCGATGAAAATGGAATCTTCTAGCGGATTTAATCCTCCTTCAAGTGCATAGTTGGAGTTGATGATGTAAAGATCTGCTTCATTTGAGTTGTATGCTGAAATCAGGAAATCTGGTGCGACATCTGTGCGGAGCACGAGTTGTTTCGGATTGGAAGTGATGACTTCATTGAAGTTCTGGGTCGTCGATAGGATATCGAATGTTGAAGAAAGCGTAATCAATCCGGCACTTTGTAAAAGATTCAGTGCACGACCGTGATCAGAAACAGAATTGGATAATAGAATTGTTGCACCTTGTGGAATGGATGCTAGTGACGTGATGGATTTGCTGTAAAGTCCAATTGGTTCAATGTGAATATAGGCTGCAATTGACAGCTGTGCATTAGGGTTTTCAGTATTGTATTTTGACAAAAAAGGGACGTGTTGGAAAAAATTCGCATCCGCATCTCCAGCAGCGACCGCAGGATTTGGGAAATAATAGTCAGAGGTGATGATAATCTCTAGGTCGTATCCCTTTTCTTTCAAATATGGACGCGCAAATTCGAGGATTTCTCCGTGAGGAATGGATGTTGCAATGACTTGAATGGTGCTTTCATTTGAGTTCGAACATGCCGAAATAGTGAAGATGGTGAGCATAAGCGTGATGATGTATATGATTTTTTTCATGTGATAATCTCCTTATGATTTGGACCTGTGGTCCAGTTTTCTGGCGATCCAGTCGCCTGTGATTTGAATGATGAAGACAATGAATAAGATGGTTACAATCGATAGGTACATCAGAGGATAATTGTTACCAAATTTCCCATATTCATACGCCAGATAAGCAAGTCCTCCGGCGCCGATAACAGCTGCAGCTGACATGAAGCCTACCAATGTGACTAGTGTCAATGTAAACCCTGAAACGAGCGTGCTGAGCGCTTCTTTGAAGATGATGATGACGGTCGTCCATAGTGGTGAGCCCATGGATTCCAATGCTTCAATGGTATCTTTGGAGACATCACGCAAAGCCATATGGACAACTCTGGCAAAAAACGGACTGGCACTGATGATCAGTGCAGGAAGTGCAGCTTTGGCACCTAACATGGTTCCAACCAGAGCTCTGGTGAATGGAATCAGTAGAATCAAAAGAATGATGAAAGGTATCGATCTTGCGATATCATTGACTGTGGATAAAACCCTGTGGAAAATCTTGACCCAGAATCGTTCTTTGAATAAAGATCCGGGCTCCGATGCAAACAGAAGAAATCCGAGCATCAGTCCGATGAAGAGTACAAAGAATCCTGTGCCAAAAACAAGAAACAATGTTTCATAAAGTGCACCCAGAAACAATTCGATGGCTCTAGTATCAAACATAGCGATTCACCTCGACGTGTTGTTTTTTTAAGAATGCCAAGGCTTGTTCTTTTTGAGTGCCTTCGATTTGAAGATACAGATAACCAATCACTTCATCCTTGAGTTCGAGTGTTTTTGCAAACATGATGTTCACATCGACCTGATAGGTTTTGATCATGTCAGACAGCGTGTTCGAGTCTGCATTGGTATGATCATAAATCAATTCATAGATTGCTTTCGTTAAGTCTTTGGGCTCATAGATCAGTGATCGTATGAGTGATCTGGTCACCATTGATTTCGGATGTGTGAATATTGACTTTGTGCTCTGATCTTCAATGATCTGACCTTTGTCCATCACAACAATTCTGGTGCATAAATCTTTGACGATTTCAATCTGATGACTGATGAATACAATCGTAATTTTAGTTTTTTCTTGAATGGTTTTCAATAATCTGATAATATCTTGTGCAGTCTTTTGATCCAAAGCAGAAGTCGCTTCGTCACACAACAATACCTTGGGATGATTCGATAGAGCACGGGCAATACCTAGTCTCTGTCTTTCTCCACCGGAAAGTTCCACTGGATATCTGTCCATTTTGTCCGAAAGACCTACGAGTTCGAGTAACTCAGTGACTCTTTTTTCTCTTTGATCTTTAGGATATTTCCCAATGGAAAGTGCAAGCAATACATTAGAACGGACAGTCATCGAAAAGACAAGGTTAAAATGCTGGAAAATCATGCCCATGCTCTGTCGCATTCGACGCATCTCCAAAACTGAGAGTTCTGCCAGTGATTGCTGATGAATCTTCACATCCCCTGAAGATGGCAAAATCAGTCCGTTGATGATTCTGATCAATGTGCTTTTACCTGCACCTGAATAACCAACAACGCCTAAAATTTCTCCATCTGGGATGGACAAATTGATGTCTGACAGTGCGTGAAACGTGTTTTGTTTGGATGTATAAATCTTGGAGATGGACTTCAGTTCGATCATGATAACTCCTTAAAAAAATAAAAATTTCCCATCGGATGCGATAGGAATAACGGTTGATCACCCATCGCTTATAGCATTACCACCTTGTCTCATGACTGGTTGGTAGACGTTCACAGAGCTATATCTCTCCCGTCTTCTTGATAGTACAAATTCTGATTGAATTGCATGTATTGTAGCATAGAAAAATCAAGATGTGAAGACTAAAATGAATGAAACCGTTTTTACTGATGAACGTCAAAAAAAGAACATGTTTTCACATGTCCTCTTCATACAGTAGATTTATGATTTGGTGTCAAACAGACTTTCGGTGGTGATCACTTCTTGATTGTCATCTTCTTCGATTTCTTCTGGTGCCATCACTGCAGCTTCAACCACTTTTCGGGTTGCTCCTACCTGGATGGTTTCTTGAATGAATTGAACCTGGTCAACGGATTCTTCTTCAATCTCTTCCTGTCTTGGAACCAGTGCAATCGTTGATACTTTGTGATCGGGTCTCAGTCTAATGATCCGTACACCTTGGGTTGCTCTCTTGGTCTGAGAAATCTGATCGACGTGTGTGCGAATCACCACGCCCTTATCAGAGACGACAATCAAATCCTGATCATCAGAAACGGTTCTCAGTGTTGACAATCGACCGTTTTTCACTGTGACATTCAGTGTCTTCACACCCTTGCCACCGCGGATTTGCTTACGGTATTCCTCAACGATTGTTCGCTTACCAAAGCCGTTTTCGGTAATGACAAGTATTTCTTGCTGATCGTTATCAACGATGGCAACTCCGACGACTTCGTCTTGCGCGCCAATACTCATACCGCGAACACCTGATGTGGTTCTGCCCATCGCTCTCGCATCATTTTCATCGAATCTGATGGCTTTACCATTGGATGCGCCCATGATGATTTCTTTGGTACCATCGGTGAGTGCAACGGTTAAAAGTTCATCGTCTTCTCTCAAGTTGATTGCGTTGATACCATTGGTTCTGATGTTCTGATATTCACTGACAAGCGTTCTCTTGATGATGCCTTTTTTGGTGACAAACACAAGATGTTCCTGATCTGTATCAAAGTTTTTGACTGCTGCAAATGAAGCCAGTTTTTCGTCTTTGTCAAACTCGAGCAAGTTGACAATTGGAAGTCCCTTGGATTGTCTGGAACCTGCTGGAATCTGGTATCCCTTGATCTTGTAAACACGTCCTTTGTTGGTAAAGAACAAGTGGTAGTCATGCGTTGAAGTCATCAGGATATGTTCGACATAATCGTCTTCATGGACCTTGATGCCAGACATACCGACACCGCCACGATTTTGTGTCTTGTAGTGGTCAACATTCATACGCTTGATGTATCCATTATTGGTAACTGTGATGATGACATCTTCCACTGGAATGAGATCTTCATTTTCAATCGATAAGTCTTCGTGTAAATTGATTTCAGAAAGTCTCGGCTCATTGTAGGCATTTCTGATTTCAGTGAGTTCGTCTCTGATGATCCCGATCTTTCTGTCGTGTGATGCGATAATTTCTTTGTAGTCCGCAATCTTCACGATCAGTTCTGTGAGTTCGGTTTCGAGTTTTTCAATTTCCAATCCTGTCAAACGCTGTAATCTCATGTCCAAGATGGCGCGTGCTTGAATGTCTGTGAGTTTGTAAGCTTCGATCAACGCTTCCTTGGCTTCGTCACCTGTCTTGGATGCCTTGATGATTTCGATTGCATGGTCGATATCGTGGAGTGCAATGACCAGTCCGTCTAAGATATGTTGTCTTGCTTCCGCTTTTTCAAGATCATACACCGTTCTTCTTTGGATCACTTCAATCTGATGTTCCAAATAATACTTGAGCATATCTCTGAGGGTGACCATCTTGGGTTGGCCTTTGACCAAGGCAATCATGTTGATCCCAAAGGATTGCTGCAACTGTGTGAACTTATAGAGATTATTCAACATGACATGAGGGTTGACATCTCTTCTCAGTTCAATGACGATTCTCATGCCTTTACGGTTGGATTCGTCACGCAGATCGGTAATGCCTTCCACAATCTTTTCTTTCGCGATTTCCGCAATACGTTCAATCAATGTCGTCTTGTTGACTTGATAGGGTATCGCAGTCACGATGATCGCATTCTTGTTTTTTTGTGTGACAATTTCAGCGGTCGCACGAACAGCAATGATGCCTTTGCCGGTTTCATAGGCGTTTCTGAGTCCAGTCAAACCTAGAATTTGACCTCCGGTTGGAAAGTCTGGACCTTTGATAAACTCCATCAACTCAGTTGAGGTCAGTTCTTCATTGTTCATGTAAGCAAGCAAGCCATCGATGACTTCGCCTAAGTTGTGTGGTGGAATATTGGTTGCCATACCGACTGCAATCCCGGTTGAACCGTTGACGAGCAAATTCGGATATCTGGCTGGCAGCACTGAGGGTTCATGTTCTGAGCCATCATAGTTGTCGATATAGTCGACTGTGTTTTTTTCGAGATCTCTGACGAGTTCACCGGCAATCTTTGACATTCTGGCTTCGGTATAACGCATCGCTGCTGCGCCATCGCCATCGACAGAACCGAAGTTCCCGTGTCCGTCAATCAAAGGCATGCGATAAGAGAAGGACTGTGCCATTCTGACCATCGCGTCATATACGGATGAATCACCATGAGGATGATACTTACCAATGACTTCCCCGACGATTCTCGCTGATTTTTTATGGGGTTTGTCCGCTGACATACCGAGATCATTCATGGCATAAAGAATTCTGCGCTGAACAGGTTTAAGTCCATCTCTGATATCAGGCAGTGCACGACTCACGATGACACTCATCGCATAGTTCAAAAATGAGGTCTTCATTTCTGTGGAGATATTGATTTCTTTCACATATCCTTCAGTGGTTTTTGAAGAAATGTTGGTTGAATTGATGTTATTTTCCATGTGATATCTCCTTCCTATGCGTCAATATTGTCCGCATAAATCGCGTTTTCTTGAATGAATAGCTTTCTAGGTTCGACTTCTTCACCCATCAGCATCGAAAATACCTGGTCGGCATCCATCGCATCCTTGAGTGAAACTTGAAGTAACGTTCTATTTTCAGGATCCATGGTGGTTTCCCAGAGTTGTTCCGGATTCATTTCACCAAGACCTTTGTAGCGTTGAATATTGGGTCGTCCACCCATCTCTTCGAGTGCTCTTTGCAATCCTTCATCCGAATAGACATACTCCACTTTTTTACCTGCCTGGACCTTATAAAGCGGTGGCTGTGCAATGAAGACATAGCCTAAGTCAATCAGAGGTTTCATGTATCTGAAGAAGAATGTCAGAAGCAGTGTACGAATATGCGCACCATCGATATCGGCATCGGTCATGATGACGACTTTATGATAACGTGAATTCTTGGCATCAAACTCTTCACCGATGCCCGTGCCGAGTGCTTGGATGAGCGATAAGATTTCCTTGTTGCTCAAAATTTTGTCCAAACGCGCTTTTTCGACGTTCAATACCTTACCACGAAGCGGCAAGATTGCTTGATATTCTGATTCTCTGCCTTGTTTAGCGGATCCACCGGCAGAATCACCTTCGACGATATAGATTTCAGAGACCGCAGGATCTTTACTTCTGCAATCTGCAAGTTTTGATGCAAATCCAAGCGCATCAAGCGGTGATTTCCGACGTGTCGCTTCTCTCGCCTTTTTCGCTGCGATGCGTGCACGTGACGCCATGAGACATTTTTCAATGATGGCTTTGGCATCATTCGGGTTTTCCTGTAAAAAGCGTTCCAGACCGTCTCCGAAGATTTGGCTGGTGATCTGTCTGACTTCAGGGTTACCCAGTTTGGTCTTTGTCTGACCTTCAAACTGAGGATTGGGGTGCTTGATGGAGACAATCGTTGTCAATCCTTCTCTGGTATCTTCACCGAGGAAGGAATCATCTTTCTTCAGCATGCCATTTTCCGAAGCGTACTTGTTCAAGACACGTGTGAGTGCAAGTTTGAATCCGTCTTCATGCATCCCACCTTCATGTGTTGGAATATTGTTGGCAAATGAGTATAAATTCGTTGCGTATGAATCATTGTATTGAAGTGCGATATCTAAAGTGACCCCATCGACTTCTTTATCAATGTACAAAATGTCATGGTTGATCTTGCCTTTGCCCGTATTCAAGAAACTGATATATTCAACAATACCACCTTCATAGTGATAGGTGTTTTCAATCGGCACTTCACCTCTGAGATCACTGATTGTAATCTTGATTCCCTTATTCAAAAACGCGAGTTGTTGAATTCTGTTTCTGAGTATTTCATAGTCATAGACTGTGGTTTCTGTGAAGACCAGATGGTCAGCTTTGAATGTCACGACAGTCCCTGTATGGACAGACTCTCCAACGATATCGACATCCGTGACCGGAATACCGCGTTCATAACGCTGCTGGTAACTCTTGTTATTTCTGTGTATTTCCACCAGATACCATTCAGAAAGCGCATTGACGACAGAAGCGCCGACACCGTGCAATCCTCCAGATACTTTATACGACTGTCCATCAAACTTTCCGCCTGAATGGAGCGTTGTCAAAATGGTTTCCACCGCAGGTCTGTTGGTTTTTGGGTGCAGGTCAACAGGAATACCGCGTCCGTCATCGGTCACGCGTACGATTTCGCCTTTGAGCAACTCCAAATGAATGACGGTTGCATATCCGCCAAGCGCTTCATCGATCGAGTTGTCGACGATTTCCCAGACCAGATGGTGTAATCCTCTGGCACCTGTACTACCAATGTACATGCCGGGGCGTTTTCTGACCGCCTCAAGACCTTCTAGGATTTGAATATTCGATGCATCATAATTGGACATGGTGTCACTCCTTTTTCAAGTGGATCATCTGAATGTGGGTGCCTTCAATCGGCAGTGCACTGTTCATGATGATTTGATGTTCTTTGGGTAGTTGTTCTAAAAAAATATTTTGTTTCTCTTGATCCAGTTCGCTCAAGACATCATCAAGCAAGAGTATGACTTGTTTACCAGACCTTGCCTCAATCAGTCTTAAGAGCGCTAATTTGAGGGCTATAACGATTAATCGCTGTTCTCCTTGGGATGCATAACTCTTGGCATCAAACCCGTTGAAATCGATGGAGAAGTCATCTCTGTGGGGTCCTGCAGAAGTCGATTGATACAGAATATCATGTTTCTGTTGCTTGGAAAGATAATGTCTGAATCCTTTTTCATCCTGATCAGGTTGGTAAAGCAGACTGACCTGATGTGAAGAGAAGCGTGCATATACTGTTTTGAAGTAGTCATTGAGTTCTGTGATGAACTGTCTGCGTTCTGAAATGATCTCAGATCCAGATTCAAACAGCTGATCACCTAAAATATTCAAAAACATATAATCATCCTCGATACCGATCTTCTTCAAGAGACTGTTACGCTGCTTCAAGATATGCTTATAGGTATTGAGTTGTCTCAAATACGTCTTATTGAGTTGCATCCATTCAAGATCAAGAAACTGTCTTCGATCTTGGGGTGATCCTTTGATGAGGTCCAAATCTTCCGGGGCAAACATCACAACACGCAGGTGTCCGATGTAATCAGAAAGTTTTCTTTTTTCCACACTATTGATCGACGCACGTTTTCCAGTCTTTGATAAAACGATATCATAGCGTTCATCAACTGTATGCAGTTTGACCTGAGCGAATGATTCACCACGCTTGATTAATTCTTTTTCTTCGCTGGTGCGATGGGATTTCGTGGTTGCCAAGAAATAGATACTTTCCAAAATACTGGTTTTTCCGCTGCCATTAGCACCATGAATGTAGACGAATGGTTGATCGAAATTCAAGTCCAGTGTTGCATGATTCCTGAAGTTTTTAAGACTCAGTTTTCGGATCATGGATGATGTAAATATGTTGTTTTTCATAGGTCACTTGATCCCCATGGTAGAGTTTTTTCCCACGTTCAGTCCGACGCTCACCATTCACCAAGACGTCATGACTTAATAAAAAAAACTTAGCTTCTCCACCGGAGCCAATGATATCTGTTGCTTTGAGCAATTGCCCTAGCGTGATAAACTCTGTCGTGATTTTGAATTTTTTCACTGAATAAACCTCTGCTTCCTTTTATATTATATCATAATATAAGCAAAAACATACCCTTTTTTAACTTTTTTTTCGCTATAAAGTCATCGGTTCGTATGGATATAAAAAAAAGCCTTAGGTTTGAAATTAAGGCTTTTTGAGATGATTAGTCAATACGTACCGGTAAAATCAGATGAAGCAGATCGGCATCTAAATTCCCTTTGATGACGAAGGGTTTGACCTCTCCTGCAAACTGAAGGAGCACTTCGCTAGAACCAAATGATTTGAGTGCTTCAACCAGGTATCTGGATGAAAATGCGATCTTAATGACAGGTCCTAAAACGTCAGATGACGGGATGATTTCTTCATTGGCATCCCCGACTTCATTGTTGGTTGAACTGATCTCAACAATCTTGTCTTGGCGTAAACTCAACTTGATGATATTGTAGTTGGTTTCACGGTCTCTTGGGGAAAGTAAGGAGACGCGTTCAACAGCTGCAAGCAATTCTTCCTTGTTAAATGGAATGATGACTGGGAATTCTGTAGGAATGATTCTCAGTGTATCTGGATAGGTACCTTCAAGCAATCTCGTTTGGAATAGAATTTTGTTCATCTTAAACAAGACTTTGTTTGGATTGATGAATAACTCGACATCATCGTTAAATCCATCTAAGATCTTGCTTAACTCTTCAAGACTCTTGTTTGGGATGACGATATCAAATGTTTTGCTATGCGTTCTTAATTTGACATTTTTCTGAGAAAGTCTGTAACTGTCGGTTGCCACACAATAAAGGTGGTTATCTAAATATTTGAAATTGACACCAGTTAAGATAGGTCTTTTTTCAGAAGAAGCAGTTGCAAAGTTAGTTTCTTTGATGATGGATTTGATCAGTTGGCTGTCCAATACGATTGGATCATCCAAATCAAGGAAGTCGATTTCAGGATAATCTTCGACATCCATCAATCTCAGTTTGAATTCAGAGCGATCAGCTTTGATGACAATCAGTTTATCTTCTATCAACGCAAACTCAATTTTGTGAGAAGTGACCTTACGAATGATTTCAATCAAATATTTACCTGGTATAGCAACCTTACCTGGTTCTTTGATGGACAGTGAGTGATCGTCGATGAGCACTTGAATAGCGACATCGGTATTACTTGATGTCAGCAGCATGTGATCTTCGTTAACCTCAAACTTAACTGCATATAAGATGGGTAGTGGTGTTTTGGCTGGTAATCCTTTTTGGATAATTAACAGTTGGTTAAGTAAGACGTCTCTATCGACACTAAAAATCATATGCGGGCTCCTTTTACTTCTTTAATTTATCTTTAAATATTGTTGTTACAATTGTGGGTTTGTGGATAAAACCCATAAAGGCTTCATACCGCTATAATTATACCATATTTCCAACAATCTAGACACAGTTATTTTTTATTAAACGCATCTATTTTTTTGATCAAAGTATCGATTGCAATCTTCATGGAAGGATCTTGTTTGATATCATTTTCAATCTTTTCACAGGCAGCAAGCACTGTGGAATGATCTCTGTCACCAAATAAGTTACCGATCGTCTTATAGGGTATGTTATATCTGCTTTTGATCAGATACATTGCGATATGACGTGGGAGAATATACTTTGTATGTCGTTTTTTACCAATCAAATCTTCAAGGGTTATACCATAGAAATCACTGACAACCGATTGAATTCTGTCGTAGTTATTTTCATTGAGTGAATCGCTTTTTCTCTTGGTTTTCAAGAGGGGTTCCAGAGCCTCATTGACGCTTTCTATCGACAGATCTAGGTTGTTGGTCAGACAATAGAATAACACACGTTTCAAGGCACCTTCAAGCTCTCTGATGTTTGTAACAAAAGAGGATGCGATAAAGTCTAAAACTTCAACAGGTATATCATGGATATCTGAAGATTCCGAAGCAAGTTTACGCTTCAAAATCTCGATACGATGCTCTAGATCGGGGACTTGAATATCGACGGTGAGGCCGACTTCAAAACGAGAAGTCAGACGGGTCATGATGTTTTTCAGTTCTGATGCGGGCTTATCTGATGTGATGACGATTTGTTTGTTTTGCTGATAGAGATAATCGAACAATTTGAAGAATTCCATCTGTGTTTTGGTTGCACCACCCATGATTTGGATGTCATCGACCAAGAGTACATCGATATCCCTATATTTTGCGTTGAAGTCTTCCATTTTTTCCTTCTTTAACAAGTTAGCGAAGTCTTCAATGAATCCATCAGCTTTGACATAAAGCACTTTCTGATTGATATCCTGATCCAAAATGTAGTTACCGATGGCTTGCATCAAGTGAGTTTTACCCAATCCCACATCTCCGAAAATATAGAGTGGATTGGCAACTGCACCAGGTTGATCCGCGACTTTCATTGCCATTCTGAAAGCAAACATATTGGATTTGCCAACAACAAAATTATCAAAGGTGTAGGTAGCATTCAAATTGCCTGGTCGATACTTCAAATTCAGGTTACGTTCGGGGCTGATGAGCGTTTCTTCAGGCAGCAATTCTGATTGTGTAACAAACTTGAAGCGAATCGGTGATTTATTAAATTTTGTTGCGAGATCATTGATCTTCGTCAGATACATTCTGTTGATTCTGTTTTTGATGAATTCGCTCTGGACCAAGACATAAACATGGTCGTTGGCGTACTTGTGAGTACTCTTGAGCGGTTCAAAAAGTTCAGCGTATGTTTCTTCGTTGAAAATGATCTCTAACTCGGCCAATATTTTCTGCCAGAGCAGGTCGTATGTATTCATGTGTGTACCCCTTGATTCTTATGGAAATATGATAACACACAAGACGAAATACAACCGTATAAACTTATCAACAGTTTTTGTGGATAACTTTATGATGACAATGTGGGATTGTGTGCAAAATGTGGGAAAGTGCATTGCGTTGTGGCCTTTATGAAGCGATTATTGATGTTTGTTCTTTTACCCACATTTCCACAAAATTGTGACTAAGTTATCCACAAATGATGACGTTTTTATTAACTGAAAGACATCTGAAAAAACATCATGAAAATCATCATTCGCGTATGCATGCGCTTTTTAATGGAAAAGTAAAGTTTATGGTTGACAAAAAATGGGTCTTTATATATAATTAAAAAGCATGGTTTCGCAAGAAAGGTGGTTTTATTTGTGAAAAGAACATATCAACCAAGTAAGCTGAAGCGCGTCAAGACTCACGGATTCAGAGCAAGAATGTCTACTGCTGGTGGTCGTCGCACACTCGCTCGTCGCAGATTGAAAGGCCGCGCAGAATTAACTGTCTAATTGAATATTATTTTAAAACACTCGGATTACTCGGTTAAAATAATGACACATGTTATTGTTGAGTAATCCATTTTTTTTAGGACAAATCTATGGATAAAAGATATCGCATAAAGAAGAATAGCGAAATCGATGCGATCTTTAAGCTAAAAAAAGTCAAGGGTGACAGTTGTTTTGCAGTCTATCAATCAGACGACCCGCAGGGGACAAACGTGAGATTCGCCATCTCGATCGGAAAGAAATACGGCAATGCGGTTTTTCGCAATCTTGCGAAACGCAGAGTCCGTATGATTGTCGAGGAATTTAAAGATCAATTTATTAAAAATAAATTGTTCATCATCGTTGTCAAGCCCTCCGTGCGGGATTTGTCGTATCAGGAGATGAAGAGTAAATTAACCCTTCTCATCCAAAAATCAAAACTAACGGAGAAAATCAATGGGTAAGAAACTGATTTTTATCGTCATGATGCTGTTGCTTGTCTTCAGCCTGGCGGCCTGCGGATCTAAAGAAGATCCAACGGCACTCGTCGTTGTGAATAATCCCATCGGCGAAAAACTTGTTTTTGAACATACAGAAGCCAATAACATCCTATTCAAAGGCGCAGACGGTCTGTCTTACTGGACAATTTCCAAAGCAGGCGTAGGTAGTCTCGTTGAATATGAAGGATCACTGCCTTCAATCGTATCGACCGATGCCAACGGTGTCAGAACCTACACATTTGCAGTCGATAATATCACAACATCTTTCCAGATCTATGTCAAACCTGAAGTTTTGGTCGGCGATCCGAATGATATCGTCATGGTCACTTTCAGATTTGAAAAGGATTCAGTGCTTTTCCAAAGAGGAGAATCGTTTGATCCAGCGGGCATCACAGCGTATATCGTTGAAAGAGACGGAGACATCCTGATCAGAAACGGCGCTACCTATCCACAATTCTTCTCAGATAATGACTATAATCCAGTCGGAGATGATGGATACCGTAACGAAGAAACATTCACCATCACTTTTGATTACCCAGGATTTGCGCCCATTGACATCACAGTCTATGTCGCTGGTGGCGAAAAACCAATTTCAACAGCAGATGCGACATTCTTTGACTATATCTTAGTCATTCCGGTTGCATTCCTGATGAACTTCTTCGCAAGCATCATGGGCAACTCATTCGCTTTGGGTATTTTATTCACCACCATCGTTGTCCGTACACTCGCATGGCCGATTTACGCAAAGAGCAACGACATGTCTATCAAAATGAACGTCGCACAACCTGACATGGCGCGTCTTCAGGCCAAATATGCAACAAGAAAAGATCCACAATCTCAACAACAGATGCAGATGGAAATGATGCAAATCTACAAGAAACATGGTATTAACATCTTCGGATGTCTCATGCCATTCCTACAGATGCCCATCTTCATTGCGATGTATGGTGTTGTCAGACGTGTGACATTGGAAGGCGGCATGTACGCCAACTCCATCACCAATACCAACTTCTTCGGTATCAACCTTGCCAATCAACAAGACGGCATCATCGGGATGACACTGGCAGCATTGGTAGGGGGCACGATGTATTTACTTCAATACATTTCAATGAAAAAACCCGCATATGCGAAGAATACCGCCAAACATGTTCCCAATCCTCAAGCTGAGCAAACAGAAAAGACAATGAAATTTGTCAGTTATTTCATGGTCATCATGATGGCATTTGCATCTTACCAGAGCAATGCACTCGCACTCTACTGGATCTTTGGTAACATTTACTCGCTCGGACAAACATTATTGAACAGAAAACTTAACGAGAAAAAGCACGAACAACTGAAACAGAAACAATTGATGGGGTGATTGCATATGTTAAAGAGAATCGAAATTGAAGCTAAAACACTACAAGATGCTGAAAAACAAGCCGTTGAATTGTTAAAAATTCAGATTGATAAGATTAAACTCACTGTTTTAAAGGAAAAGAAGAGTTTGTTGGGGTTCAGCACGTCGACCACTTATGAGGCGACACCGAACGTCAATCTTGCAGTCGAAGGCAAAATCTACCTTGAGAACATTTTAAAGACCATGGAAATCAAAACCAGAATGGAAGTCAGAACACTTTCAGAAGGCGCTGAAATCCACTTCCATGTTGAAAGTGATGAAAACGCACTTTTGATTGGTAGAGAAGGTAGAACCTTACTGGCACTGCAATTCTTACTCAGAAACTATTTGAATCTCTATGTTGAAGATCATGTGTTGGTGTCTCTTGACATTGGCAACTATCACGAAAACAGAAGAAAACAACTTGAAATCCTTGCAACCAAGACCGCTAAGGAAGTCGCACAGACGAGAATTGCAGTCAAATTGGATCCGATGAACGCGTTTGACAGACGGATTATTCATACGAAATTATCCGAATGGCGCGATGTCATTACCGAATCCGAAGGTGAAGGCGAAGAAAGAGCATTGGTCATCAAACCTAAAAGGTAGTCAAATTTGACTACTTTTTTTCTTTCGGAGCACTACCGAGGTTATGCAATAAAGTGATATAATATAGACACGATTGAATTCAATTGATGGTGAATAAGATGAAGAAAAAAATCAAGATTTTCAAAATAATCAAGAAATCACTGAACATATTGCTGCTGTTGATCGTTTTCAGCCTGCTTTACTCTATAGGTGTGGCCGTCACTGAGAATATTTTGGTGAATCAAGAGGTCAAAGATTTCAAGTCTCGTGCCGTCTTCGAATATGAGGAAGAAATCACGTATGCAGCTGGCGTTTTCCAAACCAGAAGATATTATAAAGTTTCACGTGAAACATCATATGAACTCGCTGACACACGTTCGGTATTTACAGATGGTACCAGACGATTACTAGGTCAAAAAGGCGACGTGTTTGTCACTCAGGAGACTCCCTTTCCTTATATCCCTGTCATCCATCAGGTCGGATCACTCTATTTTGGAGGACATGCTGCCATCCACAACGGAAACAGTCGCTTCATAGAGGCTACAGGTTTTCCTGATGAAGATGAATCTGTCTGGGATATCATCAGACACCCAGGGAATGAACCTCACGACTTTAGTGTGACGGTAGCCCGCTCTGCAACCAATTATTGGATGAATTCGAATTTCAGAACCTCAGACGACCCCTCTTTTGAAACGTATGGCACTTATTACCGTAAAAAGTTTATCGTCTTGCGTGCCAGACATGTGACCTCTGAGCAAATCGATACCGCTGTTGCCTACGCCGATGACAAAGTTGACAAAGCCTTGTATAATTTCACCTACTTCTTTAATACACAATATAAATTTGGCTGTACGGATTTGGTATCGAGAGCTTACCAAGCAGCACTTGTCGAACCTGAACGCCAAAGAAATTATTCAAGAGCACTGAATGATGACCGTTTCATTACCACGATCAACGACATCATCTTATCCAAAGACACCTACATGACGGTTTATGTCGAAGTCATCGACGACGTATTTCATATCTACTATCTTGAAGATCTATAGGAGGAAACTATGCTAGACTACGTGATGATTGGATTGCTTGTGATCTTGATTCTGTTATTGGTATATGGACTCATGCTCATCAAGAAAGGCCAAAACCCTGAAAATGACACAACTGAAGACTATCAAGCGATGGAAAATGAACTTAAGTTGTATTTTCAGAAGGAATATGGTGAACTCAAGTTTGAAATGTCCAAACTGTTCGGCGAAGCGAATAAAACCAGTGCAAGTGATCTCAACCTGTTCAAGGACAACATGTTACTCTTCATTGATCAAAAGTTCAAGGATATCAACACCAGAGTCGATCAAAAATTAGGTGAAGGATTCAATCAGACCAACGTCACTTTCCGTGATGTCGTCGAAAGACTGGCAAAAATTGATGAGGCACAAAAGAAAATCGATGCGCTATCCACTGAAGTCATTTCACTGAATGATTTACTAACAGATAAAAAAACCAGAGGTATTTACGGTGAAGTTCAACTCTATGCACTGCTTTCCGCCATCATGGGGGATAACAAAGCACTCTATGAGAAGCAGAAAACGATGCCTAACGGGTACATTGCCGATGCCATCATTTATGCTCCTGAACCGATTGGTATGGTTGCCGTAGACTCCAAATTCCCATTGGATAACTACAAGCGTATGGTAAATAAAGAATTGGGTGACGCCGACCGAAAACAAGCTGAAAAAGACTTCAAAAATGACGTTAAAAAACATATCACTGACATCAAGACGAAATACATCATTGAAAACGTCACCGGAGACCAAGCATTCATGTTTGTCCCTGCCGAAGCAATATTCGCAGAAATCACCGCACATCATGAAGATTTGGTAGACTTTTCTCAAAAAAGCAAGGTTTATATTGTCTCTCCAACCACATTAATCTCGACACTATCGCTCATCCAGATGGTTGTCAAAAACTTAGAACGTGACAAGCAAGCTGCAGTCATTGTCGATGAGTTGCGGAAACTAGGCGATGAATTCAGACGGTATACCGATCGCTGGGATAAACTCAAGAAGTCCATCGAAAGCGTCTCGAAGAACGCTGAAGCGGTTGCTGTCACATCCTCGAAAATTTCCAATAAGTTCCAACACATTTCAGAAGCGAAATTCGATATGATTGAAACAGAGGATATGGATGAAATCGAGATGTCTGAAGATCAAGATTGATTGACAATCACACACAATCAGTATATAATGAATGAGAAATCGATGAAGAGACACACTGAATGTCATCACTATGACAAGCGAGCCGGGGATGGTGAAAGCCCGGTCATACATGATCTTCAAGTAACACTCTGAGAGACAGCAGAAATCCTATGGGAAAGTAGATCTGTCCGTTGCTCGCGTTAAGAGTTTTCAAGGGGCTAGAATTCATTCTAGAACTAAGGTGGTACCGCGTTAAATCAACGTCCTTAGAGCAATCTTTGGGCGTTTTATTTTTTTAAAATATTGGCTTCATTAAGCCTAGAAAGAAGGATGACTATGGAAACGACAGTCAAACAAATTTACAGAGCAACAGATGACCAACTCGGACAAGAAATTGTCTTGTATGGATGGGTCAGAAACAATCGTGCCCAGAAAGAATTTGGGTTCATCAACTTCCATGACGGAACGTTTTTTGAGACACTTCAAGTGGTGTATGAAGAATCCAAACTATCCAATTTCAAGGATGTTCAAAAAATCAGAGTCGGCAGTTCAATCGAAATCAAAGGCGAATTGATTCTGACACCAGAAGCTAAACAACCCTTCGAAGTGAAAGCACATTCGATTGTCTTGCTAGGAGATTCAGATGAAGATTATCCGATCCAACCGAAAAGACACACGAGAGAGTTTTTGCGTGAGGTTGCACATCTACGCGCCAGAACCAACCTGTTCCATGCAGTGTTCAGAATGAGAAGCGTTGCTGCGATGGCAGTCCATGAATTCTTTCAACAGAGAGGCTTCATTTATACGCATACCCCAATCATCACAGCCAATGACGGAGAAGGTGCCGGACAAATGTTTGCGGTCACGACACTACCTCTGGATAAGATGCCCCTCAATGAGGATAAAACCATTGATTTCAAGAAAGATTTCTTTGGAAAGCGGACAAATCTGACGGTTACCGGTCAATTAGAAGCTGAAGCCTATGCATTGGCATTCAAAAATGTGTATACCTTCGGACCGACATTCAGAGCTGAAAACTCCAATACATTGAGACACGCATCGGAATTCTGGATGATTGAACCTGAAATGGCGTTTGCAGATCTTGAAAAGAATATGCAGACCGTTGAAGACATGGTGAAGTTCATCATCAAGTATGTTTTTGAAAAACTACCTGAAGAAATGGTCTTCTTTGACCAATTTGTTGAAAAAGGACTCACAGACAGATTACTCAAAGTACTGAACCAACCTTTTGCAAGAGTTACACACAAAGAAGCGATTGACATCTTGCTCAAGAGTGGTGTCAAATTCGAGAATACGCCCCAACACGGGCAAGATATCAATACAGAACATGAGAAATTTCTCACAGAACGTTATTTCCAATCACCCGTGTTTGTCACAAACTGGCCTAAAGATATCAAAGCGTTTTATATGAGATTAAATGATGACGAACAGACGGTTGCAGCGATGGATTTACTTGTTCCAGGTTCTGGTGAATTGGTTGGAGGATCTCAAAGAGAAGAAAGACTAGACTATTTACTCAAACGGATGAAAGATATGCACGTCCCCCAAGAAGGATTAGAGTGGTATATTGATTTAAGAAAGTATGGCGGATGTGTCCACTCAGGGTTCGGCATGGGATTTGAAAGACTTATCATGTATTTGACAGGCGTCGAAAACATCAGAGACGTTTTGCCATTCCCAAGAACACCTAAAAACTGCGAGTTTTAAAAGGCCAATCTGGCCTTTTTTTCTTGAGTATCGCCATATCGCCCATAACTATGTTATGTCAAAACAGTTTTAGATACAAAATAGAAGTCTTAAAACACCTTAAGGTGTTTTGACGATGACTTTTAATCAATATGAACATCTTTGATTGACAAACGATTTTGAACATACTATAATTTAATTACCCCTAAAAGCGCTTTCACGCGAAGAGTTTGAAAAAATTGCGTAAAAATAACTCTTTTACTTGCCTCATGCCGTTGTATTTGAAACCGTATTATTATATAATACAGTTGTTGAGGTGAGTAGTCATGTCTATTATTTGCAATACTATTCAAACAAATCAAACGGAAACGACGTCATTCGTTTTTTTGATACAAGACGTATAAGGTGCTTTTGGGATAACCATCAGTACTTTTCTTTTTTGCAAAAGTAAATAAACATAAGGAGTATCGAGATCACATGGAGATCAGACTAGAGCATTTATCGAAGATCTTTGTCGATAAGACAGGGAGAGAAACAAGAGCAGTAGACAATATGGATTTAGTGATTCCATCAGGCAAACTGGTAGGATTACTTGGACCATCGGGATGTGGCAAAACGACCACTTTATTTATGATTGCGGGTCTGCATAAGCCAACTCATGGCAAAATATTCTTCGGTGATGACGATGTCACCAAACTGTCATCAGACAAAAGAGGTATTGGTCTTGTTTTCCAAAACTATGCCCTCTATCCGCACATGACCGTTCGTCAGAATATCATGTTTCCGCTTGAAAATCTGAAGATCGAATACAATGAAGCCGTTGCAAGAGTCAACGAAATGGCAAAATTGGTCGGTATCGAAGATCAACTGGATAAAAAGCCAGCACAACTGTCTGGTGGACAGCAACAACGCGTTGCCATCGCAAGAGCTTTGGTGAAAAAGCCGAGAGTTCTGCTCTTGGATGAACCGCTATCCAACCTGGATGCGAGACTTCGCCTCCAAACCAGAGAAGAAATCAAGCGTATTCAAAAAGAAACAGGAATCACCACCATTTTCGTGACACATGACCAAGAAGAAGCCATGAGTATTTCTGATGAAATTGTTGTCATGAACTTCGGTGTCGAGCAACAAAAAGATGTACCTCAAAAAGTATACACCAATCCACACAACCTCTTTGTCGCTAAATTCTTGGGAAATCCNNCCCATCAATGTCTTGAGAGGCGAAATCAAATCCAATCAGCTCTTCATTCAAGGCATCTTGATTGGTGAAAAAGTTGGCAAAGACGGCACGTATGATGTCGGACTTAGACCTGAAGATTTCAAGATTGATGAAAAAGTCGGCATCAGCGTTGAACATCCTGAAGTTGAAATCACAGGAAGAGACACACTCATCCGTTTCATGATTGGTGACCCTCAA
>DITG01000097.1 GCA_002422045.1 Acholeplasmataceae bacterium UBA6190 | reverse complement strand
ACTGATCAAGAGAGGACATATTCTGATCAGTGATGACAGGGTCGATATTTTTGAAGCGGCACCCGGCGTGCTGGTCGGTTCAGCGCCTAAGATATTGGAACGCTATATCGAAGTCCGCGGTATCGGGATTGTCGATGTCGTGCATATGTTTGGCGCAGGCGCTTACAGAGAAAACAAGAAGATTCGACTCGTTGTCGAACTTGAACATTGGAAAAAAGGGAAGGTCTATGATCGCCTCGGCATTGAAACCGAAATGATCAAGATTTTCAATACAGAGATTGCAAAAATCACGATTCCGGTCCTACCTGGACGAAACGTAGCAACACTCGTTGAAAGTGCAGCAATGAATCAGAAGTTGAAATACTTAGGATACAATGCGGCGCTCGCATTGACACAGGCTGTTGCCAAGAAGGCTTCAGGCATGGGAAAGGAAGAAGAAGATGATTAAGTTTTTAAAAGACCATAAAAACGAATGGGCGATCTATGGGTTGTTGTTGGCTGTGTTTTTATTGGTGATATCAGTCGCAGTGCTCGTTCAAGATGGAACACCCTATGAATCGATTGCACTGGATTTAGGATTCGCACAAATTGCTTGGTATGCAGTCTTTATTCTCACTGGGATTACGCTCGCTGCAATACTTGCCTATATCGAATTTAAGCGTGTCGGATGGAATCCAGATGAACTTTTGGATGCACTCCTGATTGCGGTTCCACTATCGATTGTCGGATCCAGACTTTATTATGTCGCATTTGACCCAAATCCGAGTTATGAAAGTTTCATTGATGTGATCAATCTCACCAATGGTGGTCTTTCCATTCATGGCGCTGTCATTACGGCATTTCTCTTCATCGTAGTATGGACTAAAATCAAGAAAAAGAACTTTTGGTTACTCGCAGATATATTGGCAATAGGTTTTCTCGTCGGTCAAATCATTGGCAGATGGGGTAACTTCATGAATGCCGAAGCTTACGGACCCATTGTACAAAACAGTTTCATATTTGACATTTTGCCAGCATTCATCAAAAATCAAATGTACATCGCTGGTGAATTCAGACATCCGACATTCCTCTATGAGGGATTCTGGAATTTTGCAGGACTTGTATTCCTGCTTGTTGCCAGACGCAAGCGCTGGTTCAAAGTCGGAGACATGATGGGCCTATATTTATTTTGGTATGGTTTAGGTAGAGGCGCGATCATCGAACCTTTGCGTACTCAGGGACATCCCTCGGATGCCTTAAGAGTCTTTGGCTTGCCAGCCAATATTCTTTTCTCACTCACACTCTTCATGCTGGGTGGTATTGCTATTATTGTGGTCAAACACTATGTCATCAAGGACCAGAAGTATTACGTGGATATGCTGGTTTCTGAAGTATGATCAAGACGTTTCTATTTGACCTAGATGGTACATTGATTCAAACCACCGAAATCATCATCGATACGTTCAAACTAACATTTCAAAAGTATTTTCCAAACCTCGTTCTGACAGATTCTGAATATTCTAATCTCCTCGGCCAGACCTTATGGAAGACGTTTGAATTTTATGCAGACGATTCCCAAAATATTGATGAAATGGTAACGGATTACAGAGCACTATCGAATCAAATGATCGAAGCGGGTCTGAAGGCATATCCAGGTGCTGCAGAAACACTTAAATATCTGAAAGCTAAAGGATGCAAAGTCGGTGTTGTTACATCCAAGATGAGAAAGATTGCAACCTATCATCTTGAACTGACCGGATTACTGCCTTACATTGATCACATCATCGGATATGAGGATGTCATCGAGCACAAGCCAGCACCGGAGCCCATTACGAAAGCATTAACAGCATTGGGTGCCAGAGCAAAAACGGCTGTCTACATCGGTGATCACGAAAATGACATCATCGCAGCAAAAAAAGCAGGCGTTCAAGCATGTGCGGTCACTTATAGCATGCGACTTGCTGAAATGTTATCTTATCAACCTGAGTATGTCATTGACGAACTTGAACATATCAAAGATTTTATTTAAAAAGGAGACTTAAAACTATGCTTTATGATGTATTGATTATCGGATCTGGTCCAGCTGGCATCACGGCTGCGATCTACGCAAAACGTGCCAATTTGAAAGTTGCGATGTTTGAAAGAGACACACCAGGCGGACAGCTATCCAAGTATAACGAAATTGAAAATTACACCGGTGCTAAAAAGTTAGCAGGATATGAACTTGCAACCATGATGATTGACCATGCCTATGAATTGGATATCGAAGTCATCTATGATGAGGTCATTTCTGTCGAACTGGAGGGCAATAAAAAAATCTTGAAGACACCTTCGACTGTTTATGAATCCAAAGCTGTGATTGTTGCAACCGGTAATGTCCCAAGACGTTTGGGTGTTCCCAATGAAGACAAACTGGCGATGAACGGCATCAGTTGGTGTGCGATTTGTGACGGCCCGCTCTATAAGGATCGTAAGTTGGTGGTTATCGGTGGCGGTAATTCTGCTGTTGAGGAAGCGTCTTATCTCGCAACGCTTGCGACACATGTCACGATTGTTCAAAACCTAGCAGATCTCACTGCAGACATGAAAGCACAAGACATTTTGCGTGCAATGCCCAATGTCGATTTCAGATACAATTCAGTTGTTGACCGTTTTGAAATGAATGATCAAGGTATGACAGGTGTGACCATCAAAAACAACAAAGGCGAATTGGAAACCATATCAGCTGATGGATGTTTCGAATACATTGGCCTGATTCCTGTCACTGATTTTATTCAAAATTTAGGCATCACCAACAAATGGGGATATGTCGAAGCCAATGAAAAGATGGAAACCAAAGTGCCAGGTGTATATTCCGCTGGTGATGTGAATGTCAAACAGATTCGCCAAGTCATCACAGCTGCCGCAGATGGCGCAATTGCTGCACAAAATGTGCTCAAATATCTAGAAACGTGGAAATAAGATGAGTTTCGCTCGTACGGTCAAAGAAGAACTGGTCAGCGTTCCTGCTGATGGCTCGGAACAACTTGCAGAATTTTCAGCATTCTTGAATCTCTCAACAGAGTTTCATATATCAGAACGCAAGAAGATGCTGGATTTCAAAACCAACAATCCAACCGTTGCCAAACGTTTTTTGCAGTTGACAAGATCTCTTTACCAAGCGGAAACATCACTCATCACACAAAAATTGAACAAGCTGAATCAAAGACAATCCATCATCATCAGAATTTCATCGAAGGTTGAAGATATCATCAATGAACATGGTATTCTTGAACATCCGATTGAAAATCAGGAACTGACCACGGTAACACCAGAAACCAAGCGCGCATACCTGCGTGCTGCGTTCCTTTCAGGGGGTTCCATCAACCATCCGAAGACTGCAGAATATCATCTTGAAATCTTTGCAAGAGACGCCAACCAGATTGTCTTTATCCAATCTTTGCTCAATGCATTTGATTTGAATGCGAAAATCACCAACCGAAGAAACGGATTCATTGTTTATTTGAAAGATGCTGAAGGCATCAGTGACTGCTTACAAGTCATGGGTGCTCAAAACTCACAGTTTCAGTTTGAAGATTATCGGATCAAACGCGATTTCAACAATTCGATCAATCGTGTGATGAACTGCGAAATCGCCAATGAAAAAAAAGCGATTGTCGCAGCGAACCAACAGATCAAGGATATTGAACTGATCGAGCAATTTGTACCAGCCCATCAGATTGATCCAAAAATGCTTCAGATCATGAAGTTGAGAAAAGATCATCCAGATGCGAGTCTGAAGGAATTGATCGAGCAATATGAAAACATCTATCAAGATGTCATCAGCAAATCCGGCATGAATCACAGACTGATCAAAATCAAGCAGATGGCAGCTGAAATCCGGGAGGGTAGATCATGATTTTAGGTATTGGTATTGATTTAGTCGATTTGAAACGCATTTCTGAATTGATGAGTGACCGTTTCATCGAACGGGTATTATCGGAAAGCGAACAAAAACTCTATCACAACATCGCAGCAGAACAGACCAAACTCTCATTTGTGGGTGGCAGATTTGCAGCGAAAGAAGCCTTATTCAAGGCGTTTTCCAAAGGTGATGGGACAGCGAATTATACCGATTTTTCAGTTCTAAACGATGAAAATGGCGCACCTTTTGTCATATCCAAGCATATTGAGGCAAATCATCGTGTACTGATTTCAATTTCACATACCGATGCATACGCCATGGCTTATGTGATGATTGAGAAACTTTAACATATTTATCCATATAGTTGTAAAACCACCCGCTTTATCGTATAATTTGAATGAATAGGAAGTGACATAATGGCAAGAGTCCAACAGGTACCACAAACTAAAAAAGACGCACCCAAAGTGCAGAATCAAAACGCCAAGAGCAAGGAAAATCTAGCAAAGACGAATCCGAAGCGCGAACCATCCAAGAATGAAATCTTATTCTTTCGAATCGGTATTTCGCTGATTGCGCTCACCTTGGTGACCACAGCAATCATCTTTACCATCCGTTATTTCATGGATCGAAACGAAGAAGCTGGTGTCTACGATGATTATACGCATGTCACCGTCAGAGAATTGGGTTACTTCATGCGTTATTATCCAGAAACCAATTCATATGGCGATTTCAGCGAATTTGACGGGTATTCAGAATATGCAGATTTAAAAGCGTTGATTGACGGACAAGATAAACTGTATTTCTATTTCTATCGTTCATCAAACATCAATGAAGACATCACTGCAGCACTCCAAAACGTTCAAGATTTATCGGATAAACCCGTACTCTTCATCAATATGGACAATCCACAAAATGATGAATTGTTTACGAACGCATGGCTAGCACATCTGAATTTGGATCAATCCAGACAAAGCATGTTTTTAATCTACGATATTTACGCAGATGAACCCTTTGATCTTTGGGTTTTGACCAGCCATATCATCATCGAAATCAACAAGCTCTAAAGAGCAATCATCGAAAGGGCACTGCCCTTTTGTGCTATTACAGGGAGAACATATGAACGAAAACATTATTTTAGAAATTAAAAAAGCTTTATCTATTTCTGAAAAACAGATCACAACGGTCTTAAATTTGCTCGATGAAGGAAACACCATTCCGTTCATCGCACGCTACCGTAAGGAAGCTACAGGCGGTCTGGATGAAGAACAAATCAATGAAATATTCAAGTCTTGGGAATATGCAAATAACCTCCTCGAGAGAAAAGAAGCTGTCATCAGGCTGATTGAAGAAAAAGGCATGATGACTGAAGCGTTGAAAGCTGAAATCTTGAAAGCAACCAAGCTCGTTGAAGTGGAAGACTTATACCGTCCTTTCAAAGAAAAGAAAAAGACAAAGGCGACTGAAGCAATTGCCAAAGGTCTTGAACCTCTGGCCAAATGGATGTTATTGTTCCCCAATGACGGGTTAGACAAGGAAGTCGCACTCTACGTCAAAGATAGCGTAAAAACGCCTCTTGAAGCCCTTGAAGGTGCCAAATACATCATTGCAGAATACATCTCAGATGATGCCAATTACCGAAAGTCACTTCGCCAAGAATTGGTCAATCATGGGACAGTTGTCACACAGGTCAAGAAGAATGCCGTTGATGAACGCAAGGTCTATGAAATGTATTATGACTATTCTGAACAGGTGAGTAAGATCAAACCTCACCGGATTCTTGCGATCAATCGCGCAGAAAATGAAAAGATTATTACTGTCAAGATTGAGTTAGATAGAGAACGGATGCTCAGTTATCTTGAGAAGAAAATCATCAAAAGAGACCACTCACCTGTCGTTCCTCACATCAAGGAAGCGATTGAAGATTCACTCAAACGTTTGATTTATCCATCACTGGAACGTGAAGTCAGAAGTGAACTCACCGATAAAGGTGAAGAACAGGCGATTGAAATATTTTCTGTGAATCTTCAGAAATTATTGTTACAACCACCCATGAAGGGTAAGGTTGTCTTAGGTGTTGACCCAGCATTTAGAACAGGGTGCAAGTTATCTGTTGTCAATGAACAAGGCACTGTGCTTGAAAAAGGTGTGATTTATCCTCATGAAAAAACCATGGGCGGACACATCAGTGAAAAGCAGATCATGGAATCACAAAGAGACTTATTGTTACTGGTTAAAAAGTATAAAGTGGAAATCATTGCCATCGGAAATGGGACAGCATCCAGAGAAACCGAAAGTTTTGTTGCCAATCTGATCAAGTCTGTGGGACTTAAAGTTCAGTATGTGATTGTCAATGAAGCTGGTGCATCAGTCTATTCCGCATCAGAACTGGCCAGAGAAGAATTCCCTGACTTCTCGGTTGAAGAACGTTCTGCTGCATCGATTGCAAGACGTCTTCAAGATCCACTATCTGAACTCGTGAAAATCGATCCGAAGAGTATCGGCGTTGGTCAATATCAGCATGATGTGACGCCTAAGAAACTGAATGACCAACTCAACTTCGTCGTGACACAAGCAGTCAACCAAGTTGGTGTGAATATCAATACGGCATCAAAAGCATTACTGATGTATGTCTCAGGTTTGAATAAGTCAAGCGCTGAAAACATTGTGAAATACAGAGATAAATCAGGTAAATTCAGAAACAGAAATGACATTTTGAATGTTCCGAAACTGGGTGCGAAATCTTTTGAACAGTCAGTTGGTTTCTTAAGAATTCCAGATGGTGATGAAGCGCTCGATATGACTGCCGTACATCCGGAATCCTATGGCATCGCCAAAGAAATCATGAAACGATTTAACATCACAGGACCGATGTTTGGAAAAGACATCGTTAAAGACGCTGTGAAATCGATTGACAGAAAGAAACTTCAAGAAGAGTTAAAAGTAGATAAGTATACACTCGATGATATCTTAGATGCATTTGTAGCACCACTCAGAGACCCGAGAGACCAATTCTCACAACCTCTCTTGAGAAGTGATATCTTAAAACTTGAAGATCTGTCTATTGGTATGGAACTCGAAGGTACAGTCAGAAATGTCGTAGACTTCGGTGCATTCATCGATGTTGGCTTGAAAGAAGATGGACTCCTTCATATTTCTAAGATTAGCAAGTCCTATATCAAGCATCCCAAAGATGTCTTGAATGTCGGCGATATCGTGAAAGTTTATGTCTTGAATATTGACTTGAACAGAGGTAAGGTCGGATTGACCATGCTGAAAGAAACGATTGGAAAATAAACCAAAAATCCGTGAATTCATATCACGGATTTTATTTTCTCAATAAAAATGTCTGATGAATGATCACAACTCTTTTTCACAGTGCTATCATAAAAGTAAACCAACACTTAACAGGGAGTATGACTATGGAAAAGATGAAACAATCGTTTTTGGACATGATGAAAAATGACCGGATGAAATTTTTGTTTTTTTTAATGTACGCTGGAGCATTTGGACTGTTTTTACTGTCTATCTTCATGCCGTATATGAGAGGTGAAATGCTGATTGGAGGCGCAGTATCGTTATTTACGTTTCCTGGTCACTCCGCATACACAGGACTGTTTGTAGCACTTGCATTGTTATCTTTATACACTTACTTAGCAGCAAATGAACAGAATGCAAGACTCTTGATGATTTTTACTGCAAGTGTTGCATCTCTTGTTTTCTTATATGGATTATTGTTACACAGGGTGGGTATTCCTGATGCAAGAAATGGACTGGGAAAGGTACTTGCTTTCTTAGCGATTGCAGTGATGTGGACACTCATTTTCGGTAATAGATTCGTTAAGAAGCAGTTGATCAAGTATGCGCACGTTGAAGAAACTGTCACATCCAAAAATTGATATGATCAGGGTGATTGAGTCACCTTGATTTTTTTCATCAGTTCAAACAATAGTTGGTATTGAACATGCATCTGTTCGTATAGCCCTATGATTTATACAAAGTATAACAAGGGTACAAACAACACAAAGCATTCGTCAGTCTTATTTCATGAAACGATTGACAAAATCCAGAAAATACGATATTCTATAAAGGCGTTCAAACGCAAACAGACTTAGGCTGGAGTAATACTCAAGTGGCTCAAGAGGCGCCCCTGCTAAGGGCGTAGGCTGGGAAACCGGTGCGAGGGTTCAAATCCCTCTTACTCCGCCATGTATGTGGCCCGTTGGAGAAATGGTTAACTCACTTGCCTTTCACGCAAGCATTCACGGGTTCGAACCCCGTACGGGTCACCAAAGTTATCAGTATACCCCATTTCTTAACAGAGATGGGGTCTTTTTTATAGATATTCAAAGCTGTTCAATGAAACTTAAAACTTAAAATTATCGGCTATTTGACAAAAGAGTTACAAAAATACTGCAAACTCAAAATTTGTAGAAACTTATGACAACATTAGCAAAATTTCATCGTATCTTTAGAAGATGATATATGGTTTCAAAAAGACAGCCAAATTACCAACTTAAATTGATATAAGCTTTATGTGTTATCTTGTTTTTCGAGGTAGTAAGCGTGGTAATTGTGGCAAAAAGATATAATCCTATCAACATTTCTGTTCAACCACCATACTTCAATATAGAGTTTAATAAATCACGGCTTTTTGATATAATATTAAGAAAGACGCACAAAGCAACATCAATATATCAAAGATAAACATTTGGCGATTGATCAATGTCGAAAGTAACTTGTGTGCTTTTAGATTTAAGAGGATAAATTTATAGAAATTAAGGTGAATATATGAAATTATACTTAAGATATTTATTTCTATTAGTGGCAGTAGAAATTATTTTTACTTGCTTTTTTTGAGTTAGAAACGTGGCTTACCATTTTTATTTCTATCACGGTTTTTGCATTTTCATATTTTACTCATCTACTCGTCAAAGCAATCCATAGAAATAGTTT
>DITG01000103.1 GCA_002422045.1 Acholeplasmataceae bacterium UBA6190 | reverse complement strand
AAATCAAAGACAATACCCGAGTCAACGTGAAAATCTTGAATCAGAAGGTCGAAACAGAATTCAACCACAACGGTCCAACAGTCAGTGAAAGCGAGAAAGAAAAACTCATACGAAAAATTGACCAACTGGGCACGGAGGATCTCTTGATTTGTGGGGGTAGTTCAGCGCAAGGATATCCTGATGTCTACGAAGAGATTGCTCAACAATGTCATTCAAAAAATATTCCATTCATCATGGATACCCCAGGCAAGTATCTGTCACAATTCATCAAGTATCGCCCATTTTTGGTCAAACCGAACATTCACGAACTCGAAGCCTATTATGAAACCCCGTTAACGACCTTACCGATGATGATCCGTTATGGAAAAAAACTGATTAAAGAAGGCGCACAGAATGTGCTCCTTTCCATGGGGAAGGAAGGATCCATTTTGTTCTCCAAAGATTGCACCTATCGGGCTTCACTGGTCAGCGGTCACCCCAAATCGACAGTAGGTGCGGGAGACAGTATGGTTGCAGGATTTGTCGCAGGATTCCTCAAGACTTTCGATATAAAACGTGCGTATCAGTATGCGGTTGCCTCTGCATCGGCCTCCATCTATGGCGATGAGCTCGGTGATCAAGCATACTTCAAGAGCATCATCAAGTCCATCGTGATTGAAGACATCCATCAGGACTTTATCGAGGAGGATATCATCCGTGATTAAAAAAATAGTTGCAGTGACATCATGCCCCACAGGCATCGCACACACGTACATGGCTGCTGAAATGCTTGAAAAAGCAGGTAAAAAATTAGGTGTTCAAGTGATTGTTGAAACCAATGGTGCGATTGGTGTTGAAAACAGACTCAAAACCAAAGACATCGAAGAAGCGATTGCAGTGATTGTTGCAGCCGATGCAAAGGTCGAAATGAAACGCTTCAATGGTAAAAAGCTCATCGAAGTGAGTGTGACTCAAGGGATCAAGAACGCAACCAAGCTCATTGAAGATGCACTCAGTGAAAAGTATTCAGTGTATGTGCATCAATCTCACTAAACAGAAAGGCTGACCTATGAAAAACAACATCTACAAACAGTTGATGAGTGGTGTTTCACAAATGATACCATTTGTCGTTGCAGGAGGTATCTTGATTGCCTTGGCATTCGTGTTTGATGCCTCAAACGCAGGTCAAGCGAATTATGGTTGGGGCAATGACTTTTCAGCCTGGTTAGGCGATACGGGAAAAATTGCCTTTGGCTTCATGTTACCGATCATGGCTGGTTTTATTGCTTATGCCATCGGTGACAGACCCGGATTTGTCCCTGGATTTGTCGCAGGAGCACTCGCAAGTACCGGTGAATCTGGATTTTTAGGTGCACTCGTCGGCGGGTTTGCTGCAGGATACATCATCTTATTGCTAAAAATCGTTTTTTCCAAATTACCTCGATCGATGCAAGGCATCAAGCCAGTCTTGTTATTTCCTCTTTTTGGCACATTGCTCTTGGCACTAGTCATGCTTGGCGTCAACATCGTGGTTTCCCCGATCAATCTAGGATTGCAAAGTTTTCTTCATGGTCTGGAAGGCACCAGTGCAGTGTTGGTCGGACTGATCGCTGGTGGCATGATGGCCATCGATATGGGAGGTCCGATCAATAAGGCTGCTTATGTTGTTGGTGTTGCAACCATTGCTGGCGGTATTTCATCGACACTCATGGCAGCAGTCATGGCTGGTGGTATGACGCCACCCTTAGGTATCGCGCTTGCGACTGTCTTGTTCAAGAAGAAGTTCAACAAACAGCAGATCGAAGCTGGTAAAACCAACTGGATCATGGGGGCATCGTTCATCACAGAAGGTGCAATCCCCTTTGCTGTATCAAATCCTAAAGCGGTCATGCCTGCCATTGTCGCTGGTAGTGCCCTTGCTGGAGCACTCGTTGGACTATTTGATACCGCAGTTCCTGCACCCCACGGCGGTTTATTCGTGATTTTCATCATGCAAAACTGGTGGGGATTCATCATTGCACTCGTTGCGGGATCCATACTCACAGCATTGATCATCAAATGTCTGATGCCAGATGCCATAGAACTTGAAGAAACGGAGCAAACCGATGATTAAAACGACATATGTTGTCAAGAGCCAAGAAGGTATCCATGCAAGGCCTGCATCCAATTTGGTGCGGGCAGCAGCAAAATCAGTAGGCAAAGTTGATATTCTCTATGGTGGCAAGCAAGTGACATTGAAATCGATGTTGATGGTTTTATCACTTGGTATTCCATGTGGCGCAGAGTTTTCCATCATCATCGAAGGTGGTCAAGAAGAAGCCATCAAGCTCAGTCTTGAATCGATTCTGATCGAAGAACAACTCATCTAAAAAGAAAAAGGCCAAATGGCCTTTATTTTTACATCCAGGTCGTGATATCTTCAATATCGAGTCTGACGGAAGGATAACCGGATTCTGCGGCTTTTCCGATAGAAACGATCATCACAGGCTTGTAACGATTGCCATCGATACCCAGTGCTGATGCGATCACATCATGACGGAAACCACCGATGGAACACGTGTCATAGCCATGTTCTCTGGCGATGTGCATGAGTTGCATGGCAACCAGTCCCGAATCAATCAAACCACCCTTTTCAACACCTTCCAAAGATTGTGTGTTGATCATATTGGCAACGTTTCTGAGTTGTTTTTCTTTGACTTCTTCAGGCATCAGTCCTGCTTCAACTGCCTTGGTATATATTATTTCTGCAAACTCGAACTTTTTCAAATCGGTGAAGATGACAATCATTGCTGCAGAAGTGTCTAATTGTAACTGGTTACCATATAAGACAGGTCTCAGTTTTTCCTTTGCCTCAATCGATTCAACCACGATGAATCTCCAGGGTTGCATGTTCATCGATGAAGGTGCACGGGTTGCTTCTTCAAGGATCAATTTCATCTCAGACTTCGATATTTTAACGTTTGCATCGTATTTTCTGATGGAACGTCTCTCTAGTATATTGGACATATAATTCCTCCTAATCCATGTGAATTATATCACAGATGGTAAATGATGTGAAGTGAATCCACTTGTGTGATTTATGCTATAATTGACATGGAGGAAATGAGATTATGAAGACAAAAATCATTTTGATTAGACATGGAGAACCTCGGTATGACGAAGTGCTCGAAAGAAACTATTTTGGTATGGGCTTTGATCTTGGAAAACTCACCGATCGAGGTGTCTTGCAAGCGGAGTTGCGTGCCAAGGATCCAATCCTAAAAGGTGCGACCCTGATTGTTTCATCACCTTATACCAGAGCGCTTCAGACAGCAGCCATCATTTCAAGAATTACTCAGATTCCGCTTGCAGTCGAAAATGATCTTCACGAGTGGATGCCAGACACAGCGTTTAAGTTTGACTTTGACATGAGCAAATCTTATGAAGAATACATGCAAGCCAAAGGCATCAGGGAAGCACACCATAACTATCGGTGGGAATCCTATGATGTACTCAGTAAACGGGTCTATGAAGCGATTAAAAAGTATCAGGATCATGAAAAGATCATCGTGGTATGCCACGGGATTGTCATGTCAACCTTAACACGTTTCGATGACATCATCGAGCATTGTGGCGTCAGGGAAGTTGAACTTTCATGGACATAAAACAGTTAGAAACCTGGTACCTCTCTAACCACCGTAAACTGTCCTTTAGAATGACAAAAAACCCATATCATATCTGGGTCAGTGAAGTGATGCTGCAGCAAACACAGGTTGAGACGGTACTGCCATATTTTGAGCGGTTCATTAAAATATACCCAACGGTTGAAGCACTGGCAAGAGCCAATGAAGAAACGTTGCATAAAGATGTCGAAGGGCTAGGGTATTACAGACGGTTTAGACATATGCTGAAGGCTGCTCAAATCATCGTTGACTCTTCAGGGAAAAGATTTCCTGATTCCTATGAAGGCTTACTGGCATTGCCAGGTGTTGGTAAGTATACAGCAGGCGCGATCATGTCGATTGCATATAACAAGCCTTACAGTGCACTGGATGGCAACGTCATTCGAGTGCTTTCTAGACTTTTGGCAAATGATTCGGATATGCGTGAGGAAAAGCATCGGAAAAGTCTGGACCAGTACAATCAGAAGATGATTGAATCGAGTACTCCTGAAATATACACCCAAGCCATGATGGAACTAGGCGCGACAGTATGTAGACCTAAAAACCCAAAGTGTGAAGTTTGCCCGCTTCAAAGAGAATGCATCGCCTTTCAGACAAAGACGGTACATCTATACCCAAATCTCTCTCCACTGAATCAGAAAAAGCATGAACATTATGTAACACTGATCATTCATCAGAATCATCAGATCATGCTCAGAAAGCGCACCGAATCACTCCTCAATGACATGTACGAATATCCTCAATATGAAGCAGAAAGCATAGAGTATGTACTATCAATGCTTGATGATCAAGGCGTTCAACTGTCACTGATTGGTGAAGGAAAAATCATTCAACATGTATTTACACACAAGGTATGGCAGATGCAAGTGGTTCATGTCAAGCTCACTGGGAATCCTATGAATGACTGGATTTCAGTCGATAGTGATGAGGTCAAACAGTTGCCCATGGCCATCGCTCATCGAAAAATCCAAGTGTGATTCAATCACACCCAAGCAATCATTTTTTAAGTCATCAGGAGTTCAAACGAACTCTTTTTTTCTTGTTCAGTCCATGGATTTCACCATGAACTATGATAAAATGATAATAGATATGGAAGAGGTGCATCCATGAAAGAAAGACTCTTTGAACAATTTGAATCCGTATATGGCAGTTCAGCCCAATCCCATGCGTATTATGCACCGGGTCGTGTGAATTTGATCGGCGAACATATCGACTATAACGGAGGACTTGTCTTTCCCGCAGCCATTTCGATTGGGACTTATGGAGTCGCAAGACTAAGGGATGACCAAATGATTCGTCTCTATTCAGCGAATTATCCTGACCAAGGCATCGTCACAGTCAGTTTAACGAATCTTGACTATCAGAAGGATCATGGATGGGCAAATTATGCCAAAGGTATTTTTTCTTTTCTGATTCGAATGAATCAAGACATCCGTTATGGCATAGATCTATACGTCACTGGTAATCTACCCACAGCATCTGGACTTTCTTCATCGGCATCCCTTGAAGTACTCGTCGCATACATCGCAAATGATCTTTATCACCTGAAACTATCTAAAATTGATATCGCACTAATGTCCCAACGTGTAGAAAATGAATACATGGGCATGCATTGTGGCATCATGGATCAATTGATCATCGCATGTGGGGTCAAAGGAAAAGCACTTCTGATGAATACAGCAACCCTTGAAATGACAGAAAGCAATGCTGATTTTGAAGGTTACAAGTTCATCATCATGAATACCAATTACAAGCGAAAGACGACAGACTCCAAATACAACGAACGTGTTCAGGAATGTCAACAGGCGAAAACGATCTTGAATCAATCCTTTGAATTCAATCACTTGTGTGAATTGAAGCCATCACTGCTTCCCACCATTCAAACACTCATCCAGAATGAAAAAATCTACAGACGTGTCAGACATGTCATTACAGAACAAGAAAGAACCATCCTTGCCATGGAAGCCATGAGGGCAGGCGATGCCAAGGGTTTTGCAAAATTACTTAAGGAATCTCATGAATCACTGAAATATGACTATGAAGTCACAGGCGTTCATTTGGACACCCTGGTCGAATCCGCCATCAGGCATGGCGCTCTCGGTGCCAGAGTGACCGGAGCAGGGTTTGGCGGGTGTGCCATAGCATTGGTGAAAACAGAATTTATCGAAACCATGAAATCATCTGTTTCAACAGATTACCGGATCATCACAGGTTTGGAAGCGACATTTTATGAAGTGGCCTTCACAGACGGCGTAGGAGGAATATGAGTATGCAGAATATTATCAAAGAGAAAAAATTGACATCCGTCGGCACCATCGATGTGGTGACCCTCAAAAACGACACGATGGAAGTGATCCTGACTTCCTATGGCGCAGCGGTTTATCAGGTGTTTGTCCGTGGGCATCTCGTTTCGGTACAACCCCTCGATTTGAACACTTTTTTAACTGCGAAATACTACTATGGCAAGACAGTCGGTCGCACTTCAGGCAGACTGATTTGTCCTGACTTCCAGATTGGTCAAAACATTTATCCGATTACCGAACATCGCGGAGATGGTGTTAAATTGCATGGAGGACCCAGAGGGTTTTCATTCAGAAATTTCCAGTTGATCAAAGAGCGTATCCTGACGGAAGAAGTCTTGGTACAATTCAAATATGACAGCAAACACCTTGAAGAAGAATATCCAGGGAACCTGTCTTTGATTGTCACCTACCGTTTGACCAAATCACAAGGCCTGATCATCGAATTTGATGCGACAACCGATATGGACACCTTGTGCAACATTACCAATCATCTTTATTTCAATCTCTCGACGAAGCGTCCTGATGTCTTGGATCACTCGATGCAAATCTCTGCCAATCAGTATTTGGAAATCGATGATTTGCTCAAACCCAAACAAAAGACAAATGTCGAAGGATTACCGTTTGATTTGAGACAAATGAAGCATTTGGGCAAGCAGATGGAACTCATGAAAGACACTTCGTTTGAAGGCTTTGACCATACATGGCTGTTGAGCGGTCAACTGCCAAGCGTTGTTGTTGACGAACCCTCAAGCCCTGTGAAGTTGGTCTGCGAGACCGACTATCCTGCGGTCGTCATTTTCACACACAATCAGCCATCTCCGGATGGTCTTCCCCAGTTTCCAACCGATGGCAAGCACTCTGCTTTCACACTCGAATGCCAGTTTGAACCCGGTGGTATCCATTTCCCATTCTTGAATCATGCGATCTTAAGAAAAAACGAAAAGTATCACCACGTGATCAAGTATCTGTTTGTCAATAAGGATTAGTCATGCTATACCAAGATCTGTTATCTGGACTCATCGCATACGCACTTGAAAAACAATTGATCGGGACCGATGAAGTGACCACTCGTCTCGGTTTTTTGTGTGATCTCTTTCAGTGTGAGCAAGTAGCCTATGACGATCAGATTCGCAGACCTTTTCATGAACTGATGACAGAATGTCTCGATTCTCTGTACAATCGTGGATTGATTGACTTAAATACCATTGACGAACGTGATCTTTTTGAGGCGAAGATCATGGACTTAATCATGCCTTCCCCTAAAATTGTGAAAGAAACGTTTAAAGCACTTTATCAGCATGCCCCATGGGATGCGACTGATTATTTGTACAAGTTATCCAAAGATGTCAACTACATCAAGACCAAACGATTGAAAGAAAACATCGATTGGATCCATGACAGTCCTTATGGAAAACTGCAGATGACCATCAACCTAGCCAAACCTGAAAAAGATCCGAGAGATATCGCCAATGCTTTGAAAGCAAAAGAAATCCAGGTATCTGATCGACCGTTGTGTGTGATATGCAAGGAAAACGAACAAAATGAGTGGAATGCTCGGAAAAACTTACGCATTGTTCCCATCACCCTTGGTGGAG
Source organism: Acholeplasmataceae bacterium UBA6190 (assembly GCA_002422045.1). Lineage (GTDB taxonomy): Bacteria > Bacillota_I > Bacilli_A > Acholeplasmatales > Acholeplasmataceae > Peloplasma. The sequence continues at coordinate 1,536 of DITG01000103.1, read as the reverse complement.
AACTCTGGCATTTTCAGTATTCTCCTTATCTTTACTACAATGAGCATGCCATCATCTTGCACGATGTGCACAAGCCCATGAAAATCACACACCAGACCTTTGATTTCCTGTTTGACTTTCTCAACCAGTTTCCGACCTATTTCATCGGTTCGAATGCTGATTTGCCGATTGTCGGAGGCTCTATTCTCAGTCATGACCATTTTCAAGCCGGAAGACATCATTTTCCGATCCAGGATGCCAAACCGATCAGGAGTTTTCATCATGTGAAAAATCTCACCATCGAACATCTGAATTGGCCCATGTCGACCATCCGGTTGAAATCGAAGGATCAACAATTGATCAAGGACTATGCATGTCACATCTTTGATATCTGGAAACATTACACGAACGTATCACTTCAAATCATCAGCAATACGAAAGAAGTCAGACACAATACCATCACACCGATTGCCAGACTTACCGCTGAAGGTTATGAAGTTGATCTGATCTTAAGAAACAACCGAACATCGGAAGAGTATCCTGATGGTATCTTTCATCCACATCCTGATGTACACCACATCAAGAAGGAAAACATTGGATTGATTGAAGCCATGGGACTTGCGATATTGCCAGGTCGTCTGAAAAGTGAACTCGATTTGATTGAGAAAGTGATGGTCCACAATCACCCCTTTGATCCATCACTTGACAAGCATCTGGATTGGATGGAATCATTAAAAAAACTTCCGAAATTAGATTCGAAAGTTTTATATGAGCAAGTTGGAAAGAAATTTGAACGCGTCCTCATCGATTCAGGCGTTTTCAAATTGGATTTCGAAGGTATCCGAGCGATGCATCACATCATCATGGAACTCGATTAAGGCCAAACGGCCTTTTTCATTCGAATCAGTATGCTTTGGGGTTAAACAGTTCCTTGAAGCCTTGATTTCTGGACAATATCATGTAGACAGGTAATCCAATCAGATACATGACCAGAGCCTCGCCAATGAATACTGACGGTATGGAAATCACAAGTGGTGCAAGCACATATCCGTAAGACAGGATGAATCCGATGATCACACCATTGAACACAGCTGGCCATATCATGGCAACTTTCGGATGATGCTGAGTCATCACCATGGCAATGCCTGCCAAAAGGGTTGCAACAGGTCCGATGATGACATCGATGAAGATTGCACCCATGAGCAAGTTGGATAGAAAGCACCCGAGGGTCAGTCCGATGACTGATTTTCGATCGAAAAAGACCAAGATCATCAACACTTCGGCCACCCGAAACTGGATGAGACCAAAACTTGCAAATTGAAAAATATAAACCAATACGACATAGGCTGATGCGATCATAGCCTGCATCAAAGCACTTCTTAAGACCAAACGATTCATGATGATTCTCCCTGTTTTCATATTTTCAAGAGCTGGTTTCCTAGGGTACAGCTCACATGACGCAATCATTTTAACAAAGTTATGCTATAATAGCAAGTGTAGAGGTTAAAACCATGAGTATAACATTTGAAGTCTTGCATGTCTGTAAACAAAGTGGTG
>DITG01000012.1 GCA_002422045.1 Acholeplasmataceae bacterium UBA6190 | reverse complement strand
CCAAAAATGCGAGCACCATGAAAAGCGAAAAGAGATCGATGAATCCAATCTTGTATAAATCAATTTTGGTGCGTTTCGCTCCAATCACATAACCTCTGACTTCCATGGCATTGCCTAAGTCTTCTGATCTCTTGAATGAGATGACAAAGATTGGAATGAGCAGGGAAATGACTTGAATGACTTTGTCTTTGAACTTCGACTCCTTGAAGTCAACACCTCTAGAAGCTTGAGCTTTCATGATCTTTTCGGTTTCACCCAAGAGTGTTGGGATATAGCGTAGGGTGAGTGATAACATCATCGCGATCATATCGACTGGAAACTTCACGATCTTGAGGGGTCTGAGGAGTGATTCAATCCCGAAGTTTAGGTCGGTTGTCATGGTGGTGAAAGTGAGTAGCGATGTCATGATGATGACATTCGCAATTCTTAGGAAAATGAATCCGGCTCTGAGGAGTCCTTCATCATAAATGGAAAGATTATATGAATAGATATTGACATAAGGGAGCACCGCTTGCAAGAAAAAGATCATGAATGCAGCAAAGAAGAAATAGAGAATTCTTGTCTTCACATACTTCTTCGTGAAGTTATAAAAGAAAATGAATAAAATGATGGCTGCAATCGATGAGAGTGACAGATACATGTCATAAGACGCTAAGAGTGTTCCCGTCTGAACATAAAAGACTTGAATGACAAACGTGAATGTCAAAAGAAATACAATCGGACGAAGTCCGTTGATGACTTTTTTCATCGGAACGCCTGAGGATGCTGTGAGGACTAAAACACCAAACAGAATCACAACCATCGAGATCATCGGAATGAGTTCAGATGATATCGGAATGATGAATGTTCCGGTGAGTAAGATGACTAAGGACAATAACTTGATTCTCGGGTCTAAGCGGTGTAGCCATGAATCGCCAGGTATATACTGACCAATCGTGATATTGTTCATGCTTTGACCTCCTTCAAGTACTTGAGAAGGCTATTGAAATCATAGGTAGGCACGTAAGGAATGCCTAGAGATTGTGACATGTGCTTCATGATCTTTAAAGGTGTTGGTAAATCCAGATGAAACTGATCAAAATCAGGATGTTCGAACAAAGCCTCTTTCGGGCCGTCAAACACGAGTTTTCCTTCATCTAAGACCAGTACTCTTTTGGCATACTCAGAGACCAAATCCATATCATGAGAAATCAAGATGATGGTTTTACCCTCTTCATCATGAATTTTCTTAAAAATCGACATCAAATCTCTTCTGCCTTTGGGGTCAAGACCTCTCGTTGGTTCATCAAGGACTAAGATTTCGGGTTCCATCGCAAGAATACCTGCAACGGCCACTCTTCTCATTTGTCCGCCAGAAATACGAAACGGAGATTGTTCATAAAGTGATTCATCAATACCAACCGTCTGTGCAGCACGCTTCGCTTTTTCCAAAGCTTCCGCTTCGGTTGATTTGAAATTCTTTGGTCCAAACATAATGTCTTTGATGATGTTTTCTTCAAAGAGTTGATATTCAGGAAACTGAAAAACAAGACCCACTTTTTGTCTCAAGTGATTGATCTTTTCTTTTTTCTTGGGTGGCAAATCCTGACCAAAGACGGTCACGACGCCAGAGGATGGTAAGAGGAGTGCATTCATATGCTGAACGAGTGTCGACTTACCGGATCCGGTATGTCCGACAATCGCAATGAATTCACCTTTAGCTTTGATGTCTAGATTGATATGCCCGATCGCGTCATAATTGACCTTGAGACCTCTGTAGGCATAGCTTACATCTTTGAATTGAATGCCCATAGCGCCTCCAGAATCTTAGGATTGGTTGTATCATCTTTGGCAAGCTCATTGTAAAGGGCTAGACCAAAGGGAAGTTCCAAATGAGAACTTTTCAGTAATGCTTCTTGGGTGAATACTTCTTTCGGTGTGCCTTCAGCAATGACTGACCCGTCTTTTAAGACAATCAACTGATCACTTTCAGCAGCAAACGACAGATCATGGGTAATCGTGATGATGGTTTTCCCAAGTTCACGATTGAGTTTTTTAATGAGTTCGATGATTTCTCTGGTGCCTTCGGGGTCGAGCATTGAGGTAGCTTCATCTAAAATCAAGATGTCTTGTTCCATCGCAAGCGCACCTGCAATAGCAACTCTTTGTTTCTGTCCACCGGACAACTGGTGGGGTTCTTTGGATAAGAACTCTTCCATATTGACCAATTTCGCATAATGGTTGATTTTTTGAACCATCTCAGCGTGAGGTAAACACTGGTTTTCTAGACCAAAAGCGATATCGTGTTTCACAGTCACACCGACAAACTGATTGTCAGGATTCTGAAAGACGATACCGATCATTTGACGGATAGAAGGTAAATTATCTTCCGATAGAAGCATATTGTCAATATAGATTTCGCCTTTGGATGGCGTGAGCAGTCCAACCATCAACTTCGATAGTGTCGACTTACCCGATCCGTTATGACCGAGGATTGACACCCAAGATCCTTTGGCGATGTCGAGTGTGACATGAGAGAGCGCTTCGTCGTTTGCATTATATGAAAAGCTTAAATCGCGAACTTTAATCATGTGTTTCACCTGCATTTCGTACCTATACATTATAACATGTAACCATGATTTTGATAAAGAATGTTACCGCATTTAGTCAAAACAAGATAGAAAAAAGTTCATCACCTGAATGTGTGATGAACCCTTTGGAATGTTATTGATATTCACACAACATCATCAGCGACAACGATGTTTAAATTTTGCTTGAAAGATACGCTGAAAATGTCTCAAATGGGAGTCTTCTTTTCGACTTTATCATTTTTATAACCAGTTGATCACATGCTTCCATGGTTAACATTTGATTCTGATAGGCGAGATGAATGATGACCATAGTCATAAGGTGATTTAAACCAAAATGTTGAACATAGTGTTGAACATCCTTAAGATTATTGCTGGCCAGAATTCCTCCTTTGATGAAAGAGAGGGCGATTGAAGCGGCTTCTCCTTTACCGATGATGGGAATACTCTGATTCCATGTCCCACTGATGAACTGTACGTATAACTTTTCAGCTTCACTGCCGATGTCTATGTCAATAATATCCATGTCTCCATGAAATATCATTTGGTCAATCTTTTTTTTGAGTACCGGTACCTTACTGATCTCTTGATAGACCTGTCGTGCGATTGACATCTGTTTGGCATACAATGTAGTGAGGATGAATTCATGATGTGTCCATAAAAATGATGAGAGGATGTCGGTATCAAAAAAGACAATCTTATTCATCACTATCAGAATCACCATTCTCATCAAAGACGATATCGCTTCGATAGGCCTCAATCAAGTAGGACTCATACTTCCCCTCAGAGATGATCCCACGTTCTTTCAATGTTAAGGCTAACTTTAAATATGCACCATATGTTTTAGGTTGATTCGTATCCTGCTTTGCATATAGCGCAGTATCAAACCCATATTGTTTGGCTGTTTTCAAAACGTTTTTTTTATATATAAGTTCCTCATCTTGAGTGATGACTTTTTCACTCAATAGTCGTGTGAGTACTGCGCTTCTACTCACCTTGAAATATTGTTCAAGTTCGATGACTGTCAGTAGATTTACTTTTTCTTGACCCTTGTTTGTCAGTTTGTCGAGCATTTGTGAAAAACTCGCATCCGGCATCAGCAAGTAGGATGCGAAATGATTGGCATCAACTTCTTTTTGATAGGTCCCCATGGATGAAACATAACTCACAGTGGCATCTTCATCATCATAATAGTAATGATAAAGTTCATGGGCCAATGAGAATATTTGTCTGCCTTTTGTAGAATTGATGTTGATCGCGATTAAGCTGGCTGACTTGATGCACATCCCACTGATTGTATCAGGAAAAGGATAGAGTACCAAAGTCAAATTGGGATCGGAGTTGACAAGTGAAAAGAGATCGATGGGGGAGTGATGGTCAACACCGAACTTTTCACGAACTTGAGTCGCTTTTCGCTGAATGATGATCTTATCCATTGGTTTTTTCCATCAATCGTTTCATTTCAATGATGTTGAGTGCAATCTGATTGATTTCAGATATGGCTTCAAGTGATTCGTTTGAAACGATCGTCTTTCTAAACGAGGGTGTTAGTTTGTGTGATTCGTACTTCTGATTCGATAGCTGTTGATAGGGGATACCAAAAAGCAAGCAAGCTTTTTCAAGATTCGAGACATTCAAAGTTCTTTCGCCACTCTCGAATTTGCTAATGCTGCTTTGTTCTAACTGCAAAAAACTTGCCATTGCCTCTTGAGTGATTCCTAGACTTCTTCTTAACTTCTTAAAGTTTTCTCTGATGATGGTTTCCATGATTAACACCTCACTTGGATTCATCAGTATTATATCATTATTGTCATATTTTTGCTATATAGTTTTCGTAATTTTATGACACTTGTGTACTCTTCTTATTGTGATTTGTTTGATTTTCTTCTTCTTGCGTTCATGATGATGAATCGTCAGATGTTTGTGCATCAACCAAAACAATTTAAGACACAAATCTTTGGGTTCATCACAGAAAGCACGAATGAAAACGTATTGATTTGTGTTTCTATAGCATTTTCAGACATTTTTCTTTATAATAATGATGAATCAACAAAAGGCGGTATATATCATGGTTATTCATTTAACAACAGAAAATTTCGAAAAAGAAGTCTTACAATCCAATGTTCCAGTCCTCGTGGACTTTTGGGCAACGTGGTGTGGCCCATGTCAACGGGTTGCTCCTATCTTAGAATCATTATCCAAGGAAGTTTCCGGACAAGCCAAAATCGCGAAACTCGATGTCGATGCGGAATATCAGATTGCTGATCAATTTGGCATCATGAGCATTCCAACACTCGTTGTTTTTAAAAATGGCAAAGTGCATCAATCCACATTGGGTGTTCAAACCAAGGAAACACTCAAGTCCTTATTAGGATTATGAAGCCAGTCATCATCATCGGATATGGCCCCGCAGGGATTACTGCGGGTATTTATTTGAAACGCAACAACATCAATGCGATGATCATCGGCAAGGACTTAGGTGCACTTGATGGATATACGGATCTTGTTGAAAACTATTACGGATTTGAACAACCGATTCCTGGCAAAGACTTGATTGCACAAGGTGTCGAGCAAGCCAAGCATATGGGTATTCAAGTGGTGACAGATTCCGTCATTTCACTGAAGGAAATCGAAGGTGGATTTGAAGTCGCCACTGCCAAACACAAGTATGAAGCAAAGACCGTACTGCTTGCTACCGGTAAGACACGTACAACCATCAATAAACCCGGTTTCATCAAATACAGAGGTAAAGGCATCAGCATGTGTGCAACCTGTGATGGTTACTTCTACAGACGAAAGAAAATTGCCGTTGTTGGTTGTGGTGCTTATATGCTTCATGAGCTCGAATACTTAAGCCGGATGAGTCCTGATGTCACTATCTTCACCGATGGCAACATCCTAGAAGATGAAGTGACGCATAAGGTCGTCACAGAGCCGATTGTATCCTTTATCGGAACGGATAAAGTCACCCATATCGAAACCACAAACGGTCAATATGAAGTCGATGGCATCTTCATCGCACTCGGTACTCCATCATCTGTTGAGTTTGCTTCTCAACTCGGTGTCATTGTTGAAAAAAACAATCTGCTCGTCAACGATCAGTATGAAACCAATATCCCAGGACTCTTCGCAGCCGGTGATATCATTGGTGGAAAACTCCAGATTGCCAAAGCGGTTTATGATGGCATGATGGTTGCTGATAGCATCTATCAATATCTCAGAAAAAAATAAGATAAGCCCTGTGGATTCGCTCCACAGGGCTATTATTATACTTGATAGGGTCTTATCGTATAAACACCATTGGCTTCTCTTTCGAAGAGGAATGGTTTTCCTTCAAATGAGAATCTGAACTGATTTTCATTGATCGTATGTGGCATGCAGTTACGACAACTGTTCTTATACCACAAGAAGATATCATCCCATGATGTGACGCCATAGGGCATGACATAGAGTTTACCTTCTATCTGTCTTAAGTTTCTACCGATTGAAAACGTAATGTTACCAGTTTCCTCGACTTTCATGTCGACAGCTAACCCGTTACTTAGGAAAAAGAGATACGTGTTTTCAACATCACCTTCGATGACATTGTATTGATTGCTGATCATCTCAACAACGACATCGGTACTCCATAAGTCACCCATTCTTTGCTTGATGACAATCGATGTCTGCATGTTAGAATCTGTTCCATTTTCGGCATAAAGTCTTGCAAGTCTGACGGAGGAATCAAAGACGATAATGACAAATTCAGGGGGTAGCGTACCATAGGTTTCGATGTATCCTGTCATATCATCGGGGTTTGAAAACTGTGTGGTATCATAGGATAATATGATCCGGTCTGCAGTGTATTGTTCTCTGGATGTGCAGCCAAAAAGAACGAAAGATAATAAGATGAACATCATCACTTTTTTCACTGCAAAACCCCTTTCTATAAAAGCACTTCTATACGTCCATTATACATGAAAATATCAATCCTTCAATAGCCAAATAGCCTTGTTCGTTTGGAACAAGGCTATGTTTTTTATTTATTGGTTATATAATTTGTATACGCTGATAAGACAATCAAAGCGATGAGTATATATCCGGAAAACGCAAGAAATGTGCCTAAGAAGGTTGCGAAGATCATCCCTGAAAATAACTGGATATTGGAAAGTATGGTCATCTTATGATCATATTTTTGTTCATCATCTTGATGGACTAATCCTCTGAAGAAGATCAAGACCATTCCAACCGCTGAAAGCAAGATGAGTGCCATCAGGATATTACCGATGATGAAATACTCATTGATGAAGAGTGCACGGAATCCCATCACAGGTTGTGAATCAATCTCACTTCCGAGTTTCAAAATATTGAAAAAATAGCTGATGACAATCAAGGCTTGCAAGACAATGAAAATGTTTTTTCTTGTCATCTTATAACTTCGTATCGTCAACAGCATCCAGATACGCTCTGATCGGTTTGACGATTTCTTTCACTGTGCCTTTGACAAAAGGATTCTTCAGTTTGGCAGATTCAATCAAACCCAAGAAACTCTTTGATCCACCCAAACGGCAAAGTGCAAGATAGGAATCGAGCGCTTCTCTTCTGTTGGATTGATGCTTGATCCAATACTGGAATGCACAGACTTGAGCGAGTGTATAATCGATATAATAGAAAGGTGCTCCGAAAATATGACCTTGACGGAACCAGAAAGTACCCTTTTCCATGAAGAGGTCATCGCCATAATCCTTGAATGGCATATACTTCTTCTCAGTCTTTCTCCACCATGCTTTACGTTCATCTGGAGACATTTCTGGATGTTCATAGATACCGTGTTGGAATTCATCAACAAGCACGCCGTAAGGCAAGAAAGAGACCGCTCCTGCGAGATGGGAGAACTTATACTTAGGTGTATCTTCTAGGAAGAAGGAATCAATCCAAGGCCATGCGAGAAACTCCATGCTCATTGAGTGAATTTCGGCAGCTTCCATGGTTGGCCATCTGTATTCGGGGAGAAGGTCTCTCGATTGATAGACTTGGAAGGCATGCCCCGCTTCGTGGGTCAGGACATCCACGTCATGAGATGTACCGTTAAAGTTTGCGAAAATGAAGGGTGCTCTGTATTCTGGTAAATAGGTACAGTAGCCTCCACCTTGTTTTCCAGCTTTGGCATCGAGGTCTAAAAGTTCATGACTCAGCATGAAGTTGAAGAACTCAGAAGTCTCTGGAGACATTTCATCATACATCTTCTTCGCACGTTCGACTTGCCATGCACGATCCCCTTTGGGTGTCGGATTTCCGGATAGGAACGATAAGGCTAAGTCATAAGACTTGGGATTTTCAATGCCAAGTCTCTTGGCTTTACGCGCAGTGAGTTCAGTGACGAGGGGGACGATATCTTCATAGATCTGGTCACGATAGTTTTTGACATCTTTGGATGTATAGTCGGTACGACCAAAACGGTCGTATCCGAGTTGGACGAAGTTTTCATAACCAAGTTTCTTGGCAATGAGATGTCTTACTTTGACCATATCATCATATATCCGATCGAACTGTGCTTCGTTTTCAGCAAAGAACTTGGATACTGCAAGTTGTGCAAGGTGTCTGGTTTCTCTATCCTTGTTTTGCAAGAAAGGTCCCATTTGGGAAAGATTGTAGATGCCCCCTTGGAATTCGATCTTGGCAGAAGAGATGAGTTTGCCATATTCTGTCGATAGCTTGTTTTCTTTTTGTAAATCTTCGATGATTTCTGGTTTGAAGGTCTTTTTCGCAATCTCTCCTCTGATGAACAAGAGAGATCCAAATTCTTTCTCTAATCCTTTTCGATTGGATGAATTGAGTAACTTGTCATTGAACTGGTGTTCGTACTGTTTCAAGACAGGACCGTTTTCATCAAAGAATTCTTGTTCTTTCTCGTAGAACTCATCGGTCGTGTCAATCGAGTTTCTAATGGATACTAAAGTACCCAGTGTACCAATTTTGTCATTAATCGCAAACACTTCGTAGACAGCCTTGATTTCAACATCCAAAGGTTGTCCGGATCCTACTAAGGCTATTTGTTTTTCCAAATCTGCTTTGACAACATCAAGATCAGGTCTTACATACTTGAATTCTGAAAATTTCATGTGTTTATCCTCATATCTTTCTTATGATATCTATTATACATTCTATGTCGTGAAATGACAAGATAAGGAAAAGAGAGCCTAAAGACTCTCTTAAGATGCTTTCTTGATGAAAATGTAACCAATGACGACATTATTACCGGATTCTAGGGTGTAACCGATGATGAGCGTTTCTCTGGTGGGTTCTGCAGTGAATACGGATTCGATGAACGTTTTGGAGATGGTCACTGTTTGGTTTGAGATGGTATAGTCTGATGGGGTAATGCCATTACCGGAAAGTCCTGAGATAGATCCTCCGAAGAGATCATAGACTAAGACCACATCGCTTGAGAAATCAGTTGATACTTCACTCTTGGACATCATGTAGGGTTTACTGGTATCAAAGATATTGATGGTGATGTTAAATGAACCGAGATTGGTGGTGACTGATAATATCTGTTCTCCGACTGGGAGTGTCACAAGATAACTTGATTTAAGCGTCAGGACGTGATTGACAAACGTATAGGCTGTTGTAGGGATAGGGTTACCCGAAAGTGTGATTTGAGCGATCTCATTCGCTTCAGCAACAGACCCTACTGGAACATCGACAACTGAACGAATACTATAGTTGAATGCATAATCTTTAAATGGATAAGTCACTGTGAACGTGATCTTTTCGGTATATAAGGAGTCTTGATAACCTTCACCTTGAGCTTTGACACGCACCGTATATGTGCCTGGTGTGGTGATTTCATAAAATGTGTCTGTGATGGTGATATTCTCATCATTTAGGTCGATGACATATGAGGCGGCATCGGTCACTGCATCAAAGAGAATCATATCTTCATATCTTAAATTGGTGGGTGTTCCAATTCTTTCAAGTTTGGGACTTTCACATCCGAATAAAACCATTGAAAGCAATAATATCATGAGTAGTTTTTTCATGTATACCTCTTTTTACTATCTTTGCATATTCATTATAGCAAATCACATAGAATTATCAAAATAGAACAGAGCAAAAAGAAAAAGAGGCGCTAGCAGCGCTAGCACCTCATTGGTTGACTGTAAAATCGATCATAGCAACAAACTCAGGATAATCGATGAATGGATTACGGTTATGTTGATAACTGTAAATCACGTCATTTCGATGACGTTCGAAATCATCCACTGGATCATCGATATGCCACTGAATCAGAAGATCAAGCATCGCCATCTGATACAGTGTCGGTGTTGAATCGATCAGTTCGAGATAGTCATACATGACAATCATGTAGAATAGGATTCTCGCGATATCGCCTTTGACTTCACTGCGTGGAGCATAAGATTCTGTCGTTGTCAGATTCGCGAAGTACTTATTGCCTCTACTTGAGTTTTCACTGGGGTTTGCGGGTTTTAGGTTATGCAAATCCGAACCGATGTTTTTCGATGTATTGGTCAGTGTTGACGTCATCATGAGTGACTGTGGCCATACATGCTCACGATTCCATGTGATTCCGTTATCCCAAACACCAGATACTGAAGTACCTCTGTAAATCAGAATGAGATTATTGGGGTTGTTTGGATCACGATCAGTTTCATCAAGGATGTATCTTGCATCACCATAAGATACTCTAGTGATGCCTGTGTTAATGATTTGTCTTAAAGTTAAGAGTAATGCTTCTCCTGTAAGACCCGTAGCTGCTGAATAGTATTCAGTGAGTTCGATGGTTCCATCAGGATTTTCAGGATCTACAATCGTATACGTGACAGCAAGAAAAGCTTCGTTTCCTGATGAGTCAATCGCATAGTATGTGATAACATAGTTTCCTGGTGTATTCATGTCAACAGAGCCTGAATAAGTACAATCAATGGCTCCATCGACATCGTCGATCGCAGTGCACCCACTTAAATCAACTTCGGGATCCCCTACAGAGTGTGTATAGTCTATGCCTGATGGTATAGAGAGTGTAGGTGCTGTAGTGTCAGTAGGGGGAGTTACTCCGGGTTATAGGTATGATTGCCTAATGTTGTTGAACCTGATGTACCATCCACATAAGCACTTAATCTAGTCCATTCATTTGGATCCCAGGTAGTTGATGGATTTTGCACAGTTGATTTTCTTATAATAACACTATCCACTGTTGCATTTGCTAAACTATTGAGAGTCCATCCATTGCCTGGATCAGTACCTGGAGTTCCAAAAACATCAACTAAGACATTGTTTTTAAATAAGCCGATTGCATCATCGCCGTTAAAGTTTAAACTAGTCGATTCTTGGTTGCCATATGGGCCAAGTTTATCATTTAATGTGGAATCATCATAATAAACTACATATGTGCTGCCGTGAGGTAGGTTATAATTATTTAGTGCAATTCCGACTGCTGGATCAGTGCTGAAAGCTGCGCCATTTACTCCTAGTTTAATTCTATAAATACTTAAGTTAATTGTTGCCCCTGTACCATTATAAATTTCAACAGCTTTTCTGTTTCCAGGTGCTCCTTCAATATATTCCGAGATGAACAAATCAGTAGCAAATGTTCCGCTTGAAGTAAAACTAGCATAAAGAGTAACATTGCCAGTTGAGCCAAGTACAATTGTTGTTACTTCTGTTTCAAATCCAGAATCACTAAACCATCCATTAAATGTGTGTCCAGATCTTGAAGCATCTTCAAGGGTAATTGTCGGTGTTTCTATCGTATAGCTTGCCGGATTATTTACGCTATTTGTACCACTATCAAGATTGTACGTGATTGTATAGTTATTTAAATCCCACTTAGCATAAATATTAGTATCTCCATTGATTGGATTCTCAAACACAAATCCTGTAGAACCACCATTAGTTGTTACCCATGAATTAAATGTGTAACCGTTCTTTGTAGGGACTGGATCCATAGGTTCTACCAAGTTACCCTCAATAACTTCAACTTCATCAAGAGGTGTTGCCCCATCATAGAAGAAAACAGAATATGTTGCTCCGGAACTGATGGTGAACTTAGCATAAAGAGTAATGTTTGAATGGGTTCCTAAAGCGACTTCGGTAATAGCTGTTCCTGAGAATTCAGAATTATCATACCAACCTCCAAATGTGTATCCTTCTTTGGTTGCTGCAAGTAGATTGAATGAGTCTTCTACATCATATGAAATTGGATTTGATTCATTATTGATTCCACCATCGAGGTTGTAAGTAATAGAATATGAAATTGGGGTAAATTTTGCATAAAGTACAACATTAGTTGTTGATCCTGATGTAATTTGAGTTACTTGAGAGCCTGTAAATCCGGGATTATCATACCAACCATTAAATGTATAGTAATCTTTTGTGGCTGGTTGCAATGTAATCGTTGATGACTCAATCGTATATGATGAAGGATTTGATCCATCATTGGTTCCACCATCAAGATTGTAAGTAATTGTGTTATTTGTTGGTGTCCATTTTGCATAGATTGTAAAATTGCCAGTAACTTGTCCCGAGAAATTATGTATATTTGTTAACTCTGCATTGCTATACCAACCAGCAAAGCTATAACCTACTTTGATTGGTGTTGCTGGTTGTGTTAACAATCCACCATATGGTACAAGTAGTGTTTCAATGGGTTGGGAGTTATTTCTATCAATACTAACATCTCTAACTTCTCCTGTAAAAACAGAATATGCTTTCAAGTTATCTACAAGAACTCTCGCATTGTTACTATTATTAGCACCACCGGTTGCATATATACGAATATCAGTATAATTTAGAAAATCAATTTCTGTGTATGTGCGAGTGAGTGCTCCTCCAAGAAATTCTTTTAAATCAAATATGTTGGTGTAAACACCATTGATTTTTGCTTGAACCGTAAGAGTAGTAAATAAACCGACAGCTGTTGAATTCCAGTAAAAAGATTCAAAACTAATCTTTGTAACTGGCGTATCAAATTTAAACTCGGCCCAAGAAATACCATCATTGTCACCTATTCTTGGAGAAATAACAATAGAACGATTTACTGGATCTGTTGTACTCAGTTCATCGTTGATAGAAACTCTCTTACGCGACATCGTGAATGTTGAACTGTCTACAAGATTTGTTAATGAATAATTAGTGTCAAGATAACTTGCTGATTGAGTGGTGCCAAAATCAAACTGGTATTTCAAATAGTCAACATATCTATGATTAACTTGACTATAAAAAGATTCATATTCGCTTGTATTTGAATTATATAACACCAAGTATGCTACAAATGAATAGTATTGACCTATTGGGAAACTTGTAACAAATTCATTTTGATCTGATACTGATCCACTCTGGGCAATGACTACATTTGTGGTACTATGATCAATCCACAATGCATCTGCATGAGCTAGAAATCCATATTCAAGAAGTGTATATCCTGCAGGAATCTCAAACTGACCAATAAAAGTGTGATATCCGCCTCTAAGCTCCAAATCATTACTGATGTGAACGATAGGTTGAACTACAGGTTCCTCCGAATCATAAATTGCAGTTAATGTTCTTGGGAATAGAACCGTAAACGTGTATTCTGAATCATAACTGATTAGTATATCGTTTTCAATCCATCCAGCAAAATATTGACCTTCAGCTGGTGTACTTGCAGTCACTGTTAATACACTATTGAAGGTGTAAGAACCACTAAGTGATCCATTATTAACAGTAATAGCAACATCATCAAATGTTGTGGTGGGGTTATATTGAACAACAAATACTGAATGTTCATTAACACCAGTAAAACTGGTTGATCCCTCTATGGATAGCCATCTGTTTTCAACAGCTTTGAGTTCAAATCCAGGTTTTACAGGAATATTGATTTCACTTGGGTCAACAGTAAAACTGTTATTAGATCCTGCGTAACGTACACCAAGATATTGTCCAGAACTGTTGATGAATACAACAGCATACTTACCTGTGGGGGCAAATACAACTTGTAGTTGCATTCTACCTGTTACTGGAAAATTATGATTTGCTGGAAGATCTTTTCTCACAATGCCATTTAAAATCCAAAAGGCAAACTCTTGACCAGATGGCTTGCCATTTAGATCAAATGAAACATTTGAACCTAATGTAAGTCCGGTTGGAGTTAATGAGAAAGACTCAGATCCTTCAAAAATCCCTGTGATGGTTGCTGAAAGAGTGCCCGACGCTTTGACTTCGGTTGCGCTGACCACAGCAAACCCAAATAAAAAGAGTGCTAAAACGAGCGTTAGTAGTTTTCTCATGTTAGCTCCCCCAAATCGTTTCGTTAAACCAGGCGCCTTGTTCTCCAGCGCTAGCTGCAATACTTTCTTCTACAATAAATTCGATGACTTCGACTTCGGGCTTTACATAGGTTGCTTTTTCATTCATAAAAAATCCTCCTAAGACTGTCCATTAAAATGCTTAATGTTATTGTAACATTTACTATTATAAATAGTATAGTGATTTTATTCGTTTTTTTTACATATTTACGAGAAATTTATACTGACATAAACACATGTCATCCTTTTGTCATGAAATCCGTCAAAAAAGACACCAAATGATGAATCATAGGTGTCTTTTGAATCATGATAGTCCGATCTTTTCAAACAATTTTTTCTGCTTCTCGATGTCATCAGGGCTCGCTTGCATCTGCTTCAGTTTTCTGATGCTCGATTTTCTTTTTGTAAATAATAGTCTCATCCATCTTCTGATCCAACCGATGACGATGAGCGGTTTCCACTTTGCAGTAAACGGATACATGCCCTTCACCGATTCATAATCTGGAAAGATCAGATCCATCAATAATCTGAACTTACTTCTCTTTTTCATATGATAGCTTGCGATGCGTGAGACAAATGGATTATAGTCATTTCCTAATCCGTGGATACCTGAATTCATGAGATAGTCCGTAACCGATGTGATCTCATCATCACTCAGGTGATTTTCTTGATCTAATTCCTTTTTGAACTGAAATCCGAAACACTTTCGATTGATTTCAACCATGGATAAATAGAATGTCTTCATATCCGATAACTTGAGATATTCAAGCAACACAGATTCATCCATCTGATCTTCTTTTTTGCTTAAAAAGATGCCGATATCCAAAACACTTCTTAATCCGATGCCGGATGCATCCATATGTTTGGCCAGATGGTATAAAAGATACAAGATTTCATATTCTGGGGTAAATTCAAATTCATGATTTGTGATGGCATGTGCATACGCCCATGCATCATGAAAGAGAGGTTCATATTTTGGATTGAATTCTTTATACAGTCTAGGATGTATTTCGATGATCAGTCCGTTTGGCATCTCAAACATATCATGTTGTCTGGAACGGGCAGTACACTTGATCTGATATTGATCAAAGATGACATGCACTTTCTCAAGATCATGTTCTCTAATCAAGATATCAATATCTCCCATCGCTCTCATGTAGGTTTCTGGATAAAGAGATTTCAAACGGATGCCTTTTAAGAACATGAAGTCGATGTGCTGGTTTTCAAAGATTTCTTGAAGTTTAGATTTGGCTTCGAGTTGCTTGATATCACGAGAGACATATTCAAAGAAACTCTTTTCAATTCTTGAAAAAAGTTCTTTGGACACTTTGGTCTGATCGATGACAGAATATACAAGACCAGAAAGACCATTTTCAATCATGGTCTTATAAAAATGTTTCTCATCAAGAATGGCATGAGGATATTGGGTTGTATTCAGTGCATGTTCAATCACTTCAAAGACTTGTGCTCTTGGGTTCATGAATGCCTCTTGAGTCTAACGAATATTGGTCTGAAAAGTTTCATAAAAAAGACTTTTGATCTATATTTTCGATTGTTCGATACGGTCGTCATTCCACCGGTTTCAAACGATGTCACAACACCAATGATGTCTTCTTTTCTCGTGATTTCTTTGGATAGAAGATTATCGCCCATGCATGTGATTTCATCTTGTTTGATCTTTGTGATTCAATGTAATTTGAAGGTTCCTTGATATTTGAATAACACCACATCATTGGCTCGATAAGAAGTTCTCTTCTCAAGAGTGACCGATGTGAGACCATGCTTAAAAAGGGGTTCCATGGACGTTCCAGTGACTTTAAACTTCGCTTGTTGACCGTTTGCCACTGTCTCTTCAATCAGTTCCATCAAATCCTTCGTCTTGATCTTTTGTTTCATTCGAGAATGGACTTTGACTTCAGTATGTTGACAAATGCTTCCGCATCTTGTCTTGCGGTTTTGTTGTCGACATCATACTTATCGACTAAGATGATCATGAGATCTTCGATGTCGACATGTTTTTTCATCGCTTCAAATAATAGCACTCCGCTTTCATTCAGTGTAATGAGACCACTGAAATTGACTGCTTCTTCACCGACGGGAACGACGATATGTTTGCTTGCTACATGTTTTAAGACAAAACCGGATTTGACTTTCATGTTAACCTCCGAAAATGATATCGTGTGCAGTTTTGGCTGCATCGACAGAGTGTGTCGCTTCTAAGACAAACATAGGAATATCTTCCATGATGGCATTGATCACTTTGATCATGTCATCCCATACTTTTTCGTCATCTGGACGAAGCATATTCTTCATCAGTTCTTTGAGTGCTTCATCGCCTTGAATGGGTCTCATCAGATTGGTTGTTCCTTGTCTGATGAAGACGATTGCTTTGAGAGGTGCTTTGGTGTTGATGTTGATGGATGATTTACCTGAGAAAGGAGAACCATAAACCATGATGTCATTGTCTTCAATCTTTAATAAGGGTTTGTCATCGTTGATGAATTGTACTTCGGGAAATATTTGTTTCCAATATCTAGCATGTGTGGATTTGCCTGTTTGAGAAGGTGCTGAGAATAAGACAGCCTGATCTTGATAAAGGATGGCGGATGCATGAAATGGCAAAAAATTGTGTCTCATCGCAATCTCCATGAAATTCACCGATAAGATCGCATATTCCATTTCTGAAGCATTGGTGTGCAGTGTGGGATTGATCAGTATATCGATACTCTGATAATCATTTTGGATAGTAAACAATTCTCTAACGATATTCTTGCTGGTTTTTGCATACATGACCGTTTCGTGATCGCGCTTGATGACATAAGGATTCTTTTGTCTAAATGAGTGTTCTACGGGTTCATCGATATGATCCATCAGACGTACTGATATCTCATGATCGACAGACTCAAAATCATCGATTCTATAGTGCTCGATGTTGTTGGATAGATATTCGTCGTAATGGTAGTTCAGAGCGATTTTGATGCCTGCAATGTCATACTTGTGTTTCATGAACACCTCTTGATTGATTCTATTTTATTATATCATAGAAAAAAGGGTGGTGCAGAAGGATTCATGACTGGTTTTTAGAGTGATGTTGATCAAATGTTTCAGCAATCTATCATGTGTTTATCTTCAGGAATAACTCAGTGCTTATCACGTATTTGAAATCTCTTATGTTGACATTTGTTTCAAGATTGATTCGATATCCATGCATGCGTGATACAATTAAACCATAAGAAATAAAACAAGCCGGAGGGAATCATCATCAAAGCTTTATCGACAAGATCTTGGCTGATTAAGAACAATCCAATATTACGCATGCCCATTTTCTGGTTATCGCTCTTGAATCTCATCATGAGTATGACAGCCATCTTTTTCGCATTCTACTCCAAGGAAACGATTGATCTTGCCTTAGGAACAGATAATGTCAAGTTTCTCTATAGCGCACTCATCTTAGGTGGCATCCTGGTCATACAGATACTTGCTTCAGCGCTCACACCCTACTTAAAAGTCTATTACACCGGGCAAACCAACATCAGACTCAAAGAAACATTTTTCTCCAAATTACTCAGATCAAAATCGAAAGAAACCAAAGTTTATCATACGGGTTCTCTGATGAATCATCTTTATAGCGATATCGATACAGTATCTGACGGACTCCTCGATGTCATTCCTAAACTCATATTCTATACAGGCAGATTCATCGGAGCCTTTGTCTTACTCTTCTTCTTGGATCCAATATTCTCTCTAGCATTGGTCGGATTTGGCGTGTTCTTGGTGCTTGCAAGCAGATTGATTCGAGGTGTCTATAAAAAAAGACATCACGCGCTCCAAAATGCAGAAAGTGATGTCAGACAAACCATCCAAGAAAGTCTTGGTAACATCTCAGTCATCAAAGCCTTTGAAGCTGAGTCTCACATGACAGAGATCGTGAAGACCAAACAAAAGACTTATCTAAAAGCTTTAATGAAAAAACAATTCATCTCATCACTATCAACGACTGGCATGACCGTATTTTTCGCAGCTGGTTACGGTTTGGCCATCATCATCGGTGCCATCCGGTTATCCGAAGGATTCATCACTTTTGGCGCACTCACCGCGATGATTCAGCTTGTTGGTCATATTCAATCACCGTTTTCCGGATTATCTCACGTCATCCCGAAATATTACAGCATGATCGCATCCGCTGAACGGCTGATCATCCTTGATCAGCTCAATGAAGATGTAAGTGATCCTTATCCGATTCAATCCTTTGAGAAGCTTATCATTAAAAATTTGAATTTCAGTTATGATGACAAGCTCGTGATCGATAACTTATCGACAACCATCACCAAAGGTTCGATCATCAGGGTGACTGGTGAAAGCGGTCGTGGTAAAACAACGTTCTTCAAATTATTACTCGGNNTCCCGCCTCTGGAGAACTCTATCTGGTATCCAATAAGAAACATTATCCCATTAACGAACAATCGAGACATCTCTTCAGTTATGTCCCTCAAGGCAATTTCATATTATCTGGAACGATTCGTGACAATCTCTGTCTTTATCAGGACGCTACTGAAGAGCAACTGATCAAAGCTTGCCGTGCTTCAGAAATTTTGACTGACATCTTGAATCTTTCTCAAGGGTTCAACACCGTGCTCGGTGAGCAAGGTGCGGGATTCTCAGAAGGACAGGTTCAACGGCTCGCAATTGCCCGTGCGCTGTTGAAAGATTCACCCATTCTCTTACTGGATGAAATATCTTCTGCGCTTGACCAAGAGACTGAAAAAAAGATCTTCGAATCCATCCGTCAGATGACAGATAAGACCGTGCTCATTGTTTCACACAGGGAACTGGACTCAAAGGTTTATGACATTTCCTTACCACTCACATAAGTAAAAAGTTCGCATGCAATATGCGAACTTTTTATCTTCAAAACAAGTCTATTTAGTTAGACTGACGTTCCCATCAAAAGCGTTGCAGAGAATGGATTGCCACCCACCCCAAGTCACCAAGAAGATCTACTTTCTTTCCTTCAGTCATAGCAATGCAGCCGGCCAGACTGCAATTAACGCTAGCTTTCGCACACAACTAAGGCTGGCCTCTATTAGTATGTTTACCAAGAGAGGGTTTTCGTTGTGACTCCTGCACGGAAGCATTGTAGTCTTCTATGGTTTTCGAAGACATCAACCTCAATTTGATGTTGGCTGCAGTTGCCCCAGTCTGCCATGACTTTGGGTCTGCTCAAACTGCTTTGCAGGATACTTTAGTAGTCTCATTGATGAGTTCAGCACCAGGGTCCTCCCGGATACAATCCGGTATGAAGGTATTCCAACCTCGGCCTTGGTCACCTTATGCTCGCCATATGCATTGTTCGGTCATGCAGCGCTTTTCAGGGGAACGTCAGTTCAAATCATGACACTTTCATTATATCAAGACATTTTCAATCAAACAATTGACATTATTTTAGATATTTGTGCACCCCTTGATTGTACTATAGTCTTTTTAATCCTATTTTATATCTATTTTATGACCACTTTTTATGGTATGATATGGCTGAGGTGATAAACATGGAAGAGAAAATTAAGGTGAATATCAGCAGACGTGTCTATGACATCTTGCATAAAGATATGGAACTCTTTGAATTCTATAAACCGAACGGCACACTCAATCAGAATTTATTCTATACGACGTTGATCATTCAATTTTATCAGATGTACCAAGATCAGGAGAATCAAAACATTAAGGCGATCCGGCAAAAGATCAAACGGACCGTTCAAATGAAAGATGTTGATCTTGACGTTCTTTCATTTGAACTTGCTCAAGAAATCAATAGAACTTCCTTGATGCTTGATGATGAAAAGTTTGATCATTTCATCTCCATCAAGCCAACCAAGGTATCGATGGCTGCGATGACCTATATTGAGACATATTTATTGAAACACCAGTCTTTATCCAATTTCTATCGAATGCTTTTCACTTCGTATGCAATCAAGTCACAAGACGCTCGAGAACGGATCATTTTCAGACCCGTTGTTGAACTCATCCAAAAGGCAATCGATACTCAGTCCATGGTCTTTTTCACAACAGCCAAAGATCAAAGAAAAGATGAGATATCGCCATATCTCATCCAAAATTCAAAGGAAGAACTATTTAATTATGTACTGGGTACCATCAATGATCAACCGTATACATTCCGATTGTCAAGAATTTCGAACGTGACACTTCTCAATCAAAAAAGCTCTTTTTCTGAAGATGTCAAACATGCCTTAGAGCGGATGAGACAATCCCCTCAGTATGCGATCGACATCGGTGAGAAAGATGATATTAACGTTGAATTGACTCCGCGTGGTGTTGAGATGTTTCGAGCGATCTATATTCACAGACCAACCCCAGTAGAAATTAAGGACAATATCTATACATTTCAATGTTCACATCAACAGATATTTCAATACTTCACCCGGTTCGGACATCATGCGTTTGTCAGATCTCCTGAGACTTTATCGAAACGGATTGAGACTTATTACAGAATTGCATTGAAACACTATACCAAACAACATGGATGACAAAAAAAGAGCACATCTGCTCTTTTATTTTTTTAAGATAATGTTTGATAAATCGTGAGTGATGCCTGCATGTAAATCGGAACATAAACCAAACTGTTGTTTGGCATCTTGTCAGGAAGCTCTGCACTCCATCCGACAAAGATGAAACCGTCTCTTGCTGGAGCATCAGGAAGATCAACCTCGGATAGATCCGCACCCGCTGCAAAGCGTACACTTTGAAGTTTGTTACCTTCATGATCTTCACAAGTAATCGAATAGATCTCAACGGTTTGTGCTTGAACTTCTTGAAACATGAGGATGTAGATGGATGCTACAAGCATGACTGTGAGTGCTGTGATGATTGCTTTCATGGGTCGAATCTCCTTTCTTTTCTGCGTCAACATTGAGTTTACGCTTCTAGTATAAGGAAAAGAGATTACTTGTCTATTTTGGAATGGTTACGAATATCTTAATTCGTTCGATTTACTGACCTATTTCTAAAAATATGAGATATTCATTCAAATTTTTAAATGCATGGATTTCATTTGGGGTCATTGTCGCTTCTTGAATCAACAATGACTGATCCGTTGAAGTCTTCACCCAAATGATTTCACTAGATCCTGTAGCAATGCCTGCTTCGATGGATGCTACAACAGGTGCCATGAACATGATGAATTGAGTTCTAGAAAACGATAGATTTGAAGGAAACATCGATGCAACCAACAAAGCTTCTAAACTGATTTCACTTTCGATGACGTTTGTTCCATTGACTGAGATGATGATGCTTTGATTGATTTCGATGTCAAATTGGAGAACAGAAACTGAAAAATCAATGATTTGGTTCATCATGTCAATGAGTAAATTGTGGATATCCATTCTCAACTGTTGATCCCAAATGTATAATGTTTGAATATTCATGCCCGTCGAGTCCACATGAAACTTTGCTGCAAACCAATAGCCTTCACCTTGATAGGGCTGAACTTCTAATTGTTCTTCTGCTGTTGGTGAGGATCCTGCCATGATCAGAAAGTCATCTTCATTGACTTTACAACCCTGAATCAGAAACATAAAACAAAAGACAATCATCCATAAAACGATTTTTTTCACTCATTTCCCTCCCACTCATGATTCATTGAAATGATTGATAATATTATGCTTTATATGTTCTAAATACTTTGTCTGTCTGTGTCTTGATGACCCAAACGGCTAGTCCAAGTAAAACCAGATTCAGCAGACTTAAGATCATCAAGACTTGAGTCATGCTGATCAGGTCAATCAGTAAGTAAATCGAAAATCCGTTGATGGCCATCAGACCGAATCCGCCAAACACACCAAGGAGTGCTCCGGCACTTTGCTTGATGACTTCGACATCATTGGTGTAGTTGAATTTAGGCATATAGAGATTGATGATGCCATTGACTGTCGATGTGAGAAATGAAAATAGGGATGCGAGGATAATCAACAAGATTTGATTCACAAAACCAATCCGGATCGAGATACCAAACATCAGAATCGATAGGATTGCAATCGGAAGCACCAACAAGACATTGAATAAGATCTTGGAAAACATGACGGTAACCGGAGGAATCGGTAAACTCTTGATGATCCACAAGTTCTTCCCTTCAAAGGACAAACTGATGGCTGATGTGTAGGTCATCGAAATCGAGAAACCAAGGAGCATGATGATCAGCATTTCAATCGGAAGTTCGGCACCTGCCATTTGTGTGAGTATCTCTTCAAGTTCATTCATATAAAATAGACTGGCAATCCCTGCAATGAGGAGTAACACAGGGCCGAGTCCGGAATTCAATGCATATAGCGGAATCGAAAAGAACTTCTTGAATTCTTTCTTGACGATGGTCCAGCCAATCGGGCTGGACTGATAGTTGATTTTTGATCCTGCTTTTCTGGTATAGGTTCTGACACCTCGTTGATTGGTCTTTTGGACAAGACCTTGGATACCAAACACATAAAGACCAAAGATCATTCCATTGGCAATCACCAAATAGAGTAGATCCAAGATGGACCTTTCATGGATCGCAGTCATGAACCACTGAAGTGGTGGATAAATTCTGATGATACCTGCAAAGAGTTCGATTTGACCGGTGAGCGGATTTTGTTCGACATCATTCATCGAAAAACTCAGCATGAATATCCCCAAGAAGAACACAAACATCAAGATGATTGAAATGATTTTACTACCAGGGATCTTGGATGTGAGGTATGCAATCGCAAGCGATACAAAGGATAAGATCACAACAGGGATGAGTGGTAAAAAGATCAGTCCGATGATCAGAAACAGAATAGAGATCAGATTGAACCCATTCCAAAAGAAATAGGAGAATAGGATGGGTAATGAAATCAAAAATGAAGAGATGTATAACATCACCATCATCACTGACATCTTGGCAAGCAAAACAGTTCTAGGATGGATGGGCAGTGGCGATAAGATTTCATAATCCTTATAGTGGAATAGATATCCGTTGGATCTGAGCAAGACAAGCATTACAGAAATACCTAACGTATAGACTGACATGAATCCAAGCAATACGCGTTCTTGACCGATCTCACTCAAGATCTTACCCAAATCATAAAATAGAAATCCGAAACCACCAATGAAAGCAACCAGTGCATATAAGATGGCAAGTCCGATCAAGATCGCCTTGACCTTGTTTTCTTTGAGATCAAATCCAAGCAGTCGCTTCAGGGATAAGTTCTCCTTAAAGAACAGTCTTAACAGTTTGACATACATATTATTCACTCTGAATTTCCATGAAGATATGTTCTAGCGACTTGTTTTGAATGATATCTTGAGTATTCCCGGATGCGACAATCTTGCCTTGTTTGATGATCGCAACCTTATTGCATAACTTTTCAACGACTTCCAAGACATGCGTTGAAAAGAAAATGGCTGTGCCTTTGGCACACATGTCTTTGAATATCTCTTTGAGTTGGAAGCTTGCTTTAGGATCGAGTCCGACAAAAGGCTCATCGAGTAGTAATAACTTAGGCTTGTGAATCAGTGCGCTGATGATGACGAGTTTTTGTTTCATCCCGTGTGAATAAGAAGAAATCGGATTGTTCAACACATTCAAAATCTCAAAAAGTCCTGCATACTTTTCAACAAGCTGTTGGCGATCAATGATCGAGATTTTAAAGACATCTGCGATGAATTCTAAATACTGAATGCCCGTTAAGGATTCATAGATATCTGGATTATCTGGAATGTAGGCAATCAGTTCTTTCAACTTGAGTGGTTCTTTTTTGATGGAAAATCCTTGAAATGTGATTTCTCCGCTGTCAAAATCGATGATGCCTGAAATCGATTTGAGGAGTGTCGTTTTGCCTGCGCCGTTGTGTCCGACAAAACCGTAGAGATCGCCTGGTTCAATCGTCAGACTGACGTTGTCGCATGCGTTTTTCTTTCCGTCGTAACTTTTCGTTACATGATCAATGATTAACATATAGGTCCCCTTGTGTGAAGCATTTCAAGTCTTATTTTAACACCAAACATTCAAAAAGGGATATCTCGGTCTGAGATATCCCTTGATTTCACCATAAATGATGGACTGGATCTTTGATATAGGTCTGGTAAATCTCTTCAACCTTCTTCATTTGTGCTTCACTGATCTGAGGTAATTCGGTTGCTTTCACATTCTCAATGATCTGTTCAGAGCGGCTCGCGCCTGGAATGACGGTCGAGACTGCATCAAACATCAGAATCCAACGAAGTGCAATCGGTGCGAGGTTTTCAGTACCGAACACTTTTTTGAGTTCATCCACTGCTTTTAATCCCAAATGATAATCGACACCTGAGAATGTTTCACCTTTGTCAAAGGCTTCGCCGTTTCTGTTATATGTGCGGTGGTCATGAGCACCAAATGTCGTCTTTTCATGATACTTGCCAGTTAACAATCCGGATGCCAGAGGTACTCTCACGATGATACCGACTTGTCTTTCTTTTGCTCTTTCAAAGAAGAGTTCCATAGGACGTAGTCTGAACATATTGAAAATGATTTCGATTGCATCCACACCTGGATATTCCAAGGCTTTCAGTCCTTCTTCAATCCGTTCGACTGAAACACCGTAGTGCTTGATTTTGCCTTCACGCTTAAAGTCATCCAGATACTTGAACACCTCAGGTATGTAATAGACATCCGTCGGAGGACAGTGTAATAAGACCATATCGAGTGCTTCCACTTGAAGATTCTTTCTGCTGTCATCAATGAACAGTGTTAGATTTTCTTTGGTGTATCCTTCTTTGGTTTGCTTGGGGAGTCTTCTGCCTGCTTTTGTGATGACAAAAGGCTTGATATCGACTGTTTTTAGGAACTTTCCAATCGCACGCTCGGATGCTCCGCCTGAATAGACATCGGCGGTATCAAACGCGTTGATGCCCAAATCGACTGCAGTCTTTAAGGTTTTTTCTGCAACCTCATGATCAAATGGGTCTCCCCATTTGGAGCCGAGTTGCCAAGTCCCCAGTGATACTTCAGCAATCTTGAAACCTGTTTTTCCAAATGTTCTATACTGCATGATGACCTCCTGTTAAAACTGTTGATTTTCTCTCTTGAAAAAGGATAAGTCGATTTCATAAGCAATGATTTCGATCACTTCAAAGGTTGGATCAAACGAAGGTGTCCATAAAGGTTGTTGTTCTGATTGGCTTGATGTTGAGATGGTTCCCCAGATACGTTCAACGAGTTCGGGATGATCAATGAAAGGATTTCTGTTTTCCTGATATCCGTAGAGAATATTGTTACGATTGCGTTCAAAGTCATCGACAGGATCTTCCATATGCCATCTAAGGAGCATATTCAGATCTCCTACTGAGGATGTGTTGATGATCAGATTCCAGCGGACATTCATGTAGAGCAGAATGCGGGCGATATCGCCTTTGTCTGCATCGCCTGGATAGTAACCGCCAGAGACTGTCTTATTCGTGCCCGAACCGTTTGCAAATGGCAGATTGCCACGTGTGCTGTTCACGCTTGGATTACATGGTTTTAAATTGTGGATATCGGAATCCGATGCAACACCTAGTTTGGATTGTGGCCAAACGTGTTCCTTATTCCAAGTACTGCCGCCATCCCATGTGCCAGAAACGATTGTTCTTGTGTAGACAAGGATAATCTGGCTTGGATTGTTCGGGTTACGGTCTGAGACGTTTAACATATTGCTGGTGCTAGTATACGTCAATGTCTTCATGGAAGAAATCAATATTCTCAGTGCAGTCTTCAGATTCGCATCGGTGACATTGTTGATTGAACTGTAATAGCCTGTGTAAAGTGATTGTGCAGTCCAAATGGCAAAGAGTGTGACATTTTGAGTCGCAATGCTACCAAATGTATAAGGATTTTGTCCGTCTGGTGTGGTTGACCAACCACCAAAATCAAATCCTGACATCGAAAGTCCTGGGACTGCATTGATGGTTTGTCCATACTTGTATAAGTCAAAGTCGATTTGAACGCCGTCAGAATAATACTTGATTTCATACACTTCACGGTCAAGATAAACATTTAAAACGAGTGGGGTCACTGAGGATACTAGACCTGTCAGATTGCCTTGTTCAGTGTTGACGATAAAACCCATCGTGGTGATGGTAGCATCATAGGTTGTCCCAACTTCTGCTTCAACAACAACCGTATCGACCAGTTGATAATCTTCAGTGTCTACTTTCTCATAATAGTAATTGATGGTGACGTTTGCAAGTGTCAGGATATCAAATTTCGCATAAAGATGTGTGTTTTCTGTAATGGCTGATGAAACAACAAAAGGTATGGTCAATGCCTGATCTTTGAACCAACCCACGAACTTGTATCCAGGTTTGGTTGGTTGATCTAAATTGATCGTTTGTCCTTGGAGAATGCGGTAGTCTGACATTTCATCATCCACATGAACGATCACATCGACATAGACATTGGTACCCTTCACGGTCACAGTAAATGTCTTTGTGTCGGATAATCCATTCAAGACAACCGTCAATGTCAAAACAACTTCGACATCGTCGAGTTGTCGGTTGACAGTTCCAAATTCATCCAAGACGGATGCGTTGCTGCTTGACCAAGAGATTGCAGCATTTTTCATCAATGTGGACTGTAGGGGTAAATTAATATGCGTGGTGACAGATTCAATTTCGTCATTGCCTGAAAAGCCAAGCTCAAAGGCTTTGATGACTTCATCCAAGGTATAGGTTTTTTCTGTTTCACAAGCCAAAAGGCCAAATGACATCAAGACTAAACCCAGGATTAACAATAGTTTCTTCATGGTGTTCCTCAACTCTCGTTTTTTTAAGTGCATATCTATTGTATGATGATTGTATACAAATCACAAGTATTTTATGTAATAACTCACCTGAAAGCGGGTGATTTGACAACTTATTAAAGAAAGTTATGAATAAGCTCCGGGATAGCATCCCAGAGCTTATAGTTTAGCTGCCTGCCGATTCGTAATGTTTGAGTCCTTTGTGCCAAACAAAGAGTCCGGCACTCATGAGTACTGAAAGTACAATCACCAGATAACTCAAGACTTCTAAAAATGAAATACGTCCGAAGATGTAGAGTCCTGGATAATAACTGACCAAGGCGAAGGGAATCACAAAAGTCATGAGCCCTTGGATGAATCTTGGAAAAATGCTTAAAGGATACTTGGTAAAGTCTGAAATGTTATAGGTGATCTGCATCAATGGATAACTGTTTTTGAGCCAAAACGATGTTGATGACGTGAGCAATTTCAGTGCGGTAAATAAGAAGATGCCCAGTGTGATGAATAACAGTATCGCTAAGATATTCAGTAGGTTAATGCCAATCGACATCCGGATGAGGGTTGTGACGACAAGTGCTGAACCTAAGATGATTTCACCGAAAGCATCCGGTTGAAAGCGTTCGATTAAAAATGTGTAAAGCGGATTGACGGGTCTGAGTAGGTATCTATCCATCGTGCCTTGTCGAATGATCCGTGGCAAGAGCCAGAGATTATCAAAAAACAAGTGATCGATGCCTTTAGGAATAAGCGATAATCCATACATCAATAAAATCTCTTCGATTGAAAATCCCGCAAGACTTGTGATGTTTTGAAAGATGACATAAAGGAATAACAATCCTGCGGCTTGGTTGAGCATGAACGCAAACATCCCAATCAGAAAGTCGACACGATACTCCATCAGACGTTTTAAGTACTGCTTGAAGAAAATGAGGTAAATCTTGCCATATCTCATAGGTTAACCTCCAAAGACAACCATTTTCTTGACCGAGAATCGGTACATGAAATGGTTGATGACTTTAAACAGGATGACCCATACCGAAAGTATGCCTAAGCCAATCAGACCATCACTGTTTGAAATCTTGCCAATCAGAATGAGCGGCGGATAGCTGATGAATCTAAAAGGCATCCATGAAACCATCTGTTGCAGAAAGGCAGGATAAAGGGCGATCGGAATGAGTTGTCCTGAGACAATACGGATGAAGACACTCATGAAAATGACGAGTCCAAATTCGTTATTGGTGTATATGACCAGTGTACCGAAGAAAAAAGCAAACTCAAACATCAGGAGTAACATCAAGGGGATGAACAAAATGGATAACAAAATATCCACGATTGAAATGGTCCAGATGATATCAAAAACAAACGTGATGACAGCTCCGGTTGCGAGTACAACAGGTAGTAGCAAGATCAAAACCCCGATTGCTCTTCCAAACACTTCAAAGACCAGTCGAATCTTATAGGATATTGGCTTGACCATGTACAAACTGATTCGTCCTTCCTTGATTTCTTCAGACATGTTCCAGACCGTATCCAAATCTGTAAAGATGAAAAAGAGATTGGTTGCAAGAAAATAAACAAGCATCTGATTGAATGTGAATCCACTGATAGAATCATTGTACTGATAGACCGATTTCCATAAGAAAACCATCATCGCAAACTGAAAGACGTCAACCATGAGCCAGAGCCAGATCGTCCCTCTATAGATGAACATTTGCATGATTGATGCCCTGAAGAAGGGCAAGTACTTCTTGATTCTTCTCATTTCACACCGTGTGTATAAATCGCTTTGATGATATTTTCCAAGTGATCGTCTGAGATGTCGATATCGATGACATCCGCAGCTGATAACACACTGTTGATGATATCTTTGATGTCGAGTTTCTGTTTGTTGAAGGTGATGTTTAATGTGTTGTCTTTGACGGTATGGATGAAATCCGGATCTTTCTTTAAGAACGTTGAGACATCGATCTTGTCTATATTTGTGATGCTTTTCAGTTCGAAAGTGATGATCTTTTTAGAGCCGTAAGATGCCTTGATGCGTTCAAGATCTCCGTCATAAATGATTTTGCCTTTGTCAATCAAAAGGATTCTGTCACAGAGTGATTCGATATCGGATAAATCATGGGTGGTAAGGATTACTGTCGTATTGTATTTTTGGTTCAAGTCCTTGATCGTTTTACGGATGTTTTCTTTGGCAATGACATCCAATCCGATCGTTGGTTCATCTAAGAATAACAATTTTGGATTGTGCAGCATGGATGCGACAATGTCCGCTTTCATGCGTTGCCCTAGGGAAAGTTGTCTCACGGGTTGTTTCATATATTCCGATAGCCCAAAAAGACCTTCGAAGTAGGCCATGCGTTCCTGATAATCCGTATCACTGATTTGATAGATTTCTTTTAAGACACTAAAACTTTCATTGAGTGGCAGATCCCACCAGAGTTGCGTGCGCTGTCCGAAGACAACACCGATTTTTTTCGCATTCTGGGTGCGTTTCTGATACGGGATCAGTCCGTCCACTTCAACGGATCCAGACGTTGGTGTGAGGATACCTGTGAGAATCTTGATGGTGGTTGATTTACCTGCACCGTTCGGTCCGATGTAGCCAACGATTTCACCTTGCTTGATGGTGAAGTTCACATCGTCAACTGCTGTTTTTTCAATGCGTTTGGCGTTGAAGAAACTCTTCATGACGCCCTTAAGTCCTGATTCTTTTTCGTAAATGATGAATTTTTTGGTTAAGTGTTCCACACGGATGATGTCCATCTGGGATACCTCTTTTCTATGATGTGTGTTGTTTTTTTGTTGGGGTGATCCTAGCATTGATTCAACATGTTCTCTCTCTTTTCTGTTTTTTATTTATGACTAATCCCTGACAGATCAATCTTGAATCTGCACAAGGGGTCTCCCTTGAGTGCGCTTGAAATGCATTCGATTTGAAGTTCCTGATTGAATGCAACTTCAAAGGGCAGTTTCGTGAATCCCGCACTGCAGTAACACCATCTGGCATCGATATGGATGCCTTTTTCTAGAATGGATGCCTTGGCAAACGGACAGTGGCATGCATGATAGGCTTTCATCTCATTCGTTTCTGCTTTAAGATATTGATTCGTGTCATAGGGAATTTTCGTGATATAGAGTGCATCATCTTTCAGTACCGCACTCATGATCTCAGGATTACTTCTCACGAACTCAATCACATCTTCTGTGATGATCTGTTCGTACCATACTTTATCTTGTTCATAAAAGGATTGTAGCTCTTGAACATGTCGTTCATGCATGTCTTTCAAATAGTCTTCAAGTGTTTCTGATGCTTCATAAAAGATACGTTCTTTTTGAAACGAAGATCTTGGAATCAAATGGTGGTTATCTGTCAGGATTCGTTTCAGTTCAAGATCACTTACATGTTCTTTGAGATGATTGATGAATCGCTCTGTATGGCGATTTAAACTGATGATCTCAGTACCAAGGACTGGTATGGGAAACACTTGCTGAATACGTTCTGTCTTTTCTTTTCCAATCACTTTTTCCATCTTGGAATAGATACTTTCCAAGACATCCAAAGCACCTGTGTACTGAGTCAGTCTTACAAAGAGTTCGTGCTGTTTGGTGACTCTGAAATAGCGCATCATGGCAATGAAACTATCCACTGTATTCCTCTTCTCAAGCACCAATACTTGAATGAACTGATCCAAGACATCGGTTGATAGCATCTCAATCCCAGAATCGATTCCCGCAACTCTTGCAAACTCATCCAAGGATCTGATGAGACTTTCGGCGTGCATAAAAGCATCTTCTTGTAGATGATTGTCCTGATACAGTTTCCTGAGCAGATCGAGTTTCATAGGCTTTCCCCTTTGGTCTTTCACCGATGTTTATTATACATCGTCTTGCCTTTGAAGTCACAGAATCCTCCAAAAAAATAAAAAAAACAGGCAAGCGCCTGTTTGATTGAAAACTATACGAATTCGATGATTGCCATTGGGGCTGCATCGCCTCTTCTTGGCACCGTCTTGATCACTCTGGTGTATCCACCTTGTCTATCCTGATATCTAGGACCGATTTCGGTGAACAGCTTCTGGAGTGCGTTCTGGCCTTCTTTGACAAATTCAAATCTCACAGTTTCAGCAGCCTGTCTTCTTGCAGCCAGGGAGCCGTCTTTCGCGAGTGTGACCATCTTGTCAGCCAGTTTTTTCAATTCCATCGCTTTCGCTTCTGTTGTTACGATACGCTCATTGATGATGATATCAGTAACAAGGTCGCGGAGCAATGCTTTTCTCTGATCGCTGTTGCGTCTTAGTTTGCTGTAAGCCATGATTTACTCCTTCTCTTCATCGTCTAAATGAAATTTAGAATCTTTGTTGGAAGTGTTTTCGAATTCTAGACCATGTTCAGCCAGTTTTTCCTTCAATTCCTTAAAGGACTTTCTGCCCAAACTTCTGAATCTCATGACATCTTCCTCGGTTAAGCGAATGATCTGTGCAACCGTGTAAATCCCTGAACGTTTTAAACTGTTGAACAGACGTACAGAAAGATCCAGTTGTTCGATCTTCATTTCAAGCTTCTTGTTGGTTGGTTCTTCCTC
The DNA here is from genome assembly GCA_002422045.1 of Acholeplasmataceae bacterium UBA6190. Lineage (GTDB taxonomy): Bacteria > Bacillota_I > Bacilli_A > Acholeplasmatales > Acholeplasmataceae > Peloplasma. The sequence continues at coordinate 8,983 of DITG01000012.1, read as the reverse complement.
TTGTTCAAAAATAAAGTCTGTTGATGATGCCTGTTCGCTAATTTGAACGATGACGGAGAAATAGTCAATCAGCATCTTGGATGCGAGTGCAAGTGCATCTTTAGCACCGATTGCTCCGTTGGTTTCGATTTCAAGCTGCAGTTCGTCTGCGTCGCCTCTTGTCTTTTCGACATGATAGGAAACACGTGAAACTGGCGTGAAGATCGAGTCGATTGGAATAACGCTCTTCTCATTCTTGGAAAAAACCTTATTTTTTTCCGCATTGACATAACCGACGCCACGGCGTACAGTCACTTCCATGGAAAGTCTTCCAGTATCGGAAAGGGTTGCGATCAGTTGATCTGGGTTGATGATTTCAACACCGTCAACATGATTGAAATCTGCTGCAGTCACTTTACCTCCGCCTACGGCGTACAGTTCAAGTTTCTGTTCGAAATCTGGATCTTTGGATTCAACTTGGAAAATCACTTTCTTCAGATTGAGGACAATGCCCATCACATCTTCATAGATGCCTTCCATGGTTGAAAATTCGTGTTCGACGCCATCCAATTTGATGTTCACGATCGCTGCGCCAGGTAAAGATGACAAGAGTACACGTCTGAGTGCATTACCCAGTGTGATACCATAACCTCTTTCCAAGGGTTTGATCACGAAACGACCTTTGTTGCCGTCAACGGAAACTTCTTCTACTGCGGTTGGTTTTTCAAACTTTAACTCTTTCACAAGTGTCCCTCCTTGGCATTATCCACGTGGACGTTTTGGTGGTCTGCATCCATTGTGTGGAACGGGTGTAACGTCTTTGATTGCTGTAATTTCAAGACCTGCCGCCTGTAAAGAACGGATGGCTGCTTCTCTGCCTGGGCCTGGGCCTTTGACAGAAACTTCAACCTTGATCATGCCATTGTCCATTGCAGACTTAGCAACTGCTTCCGCAGACATCTGCGCAGCAAATGGAGTGGACTTCTTTGAACCCTTGAAGCCAAGTGCTCCGGCACTGCTCCAAGCAATCGCGTTGCCGTCAACATCAGTGATGGTGACAATCGTGTTGTTGAATGTGGTATGAATGTGTGCAACGCCGACGGGAATATTTTTTCTAATCTTACGTTTGGTTGTCTTTTTCTTAGCCATTGTCTATTCCCTCCTACTTCTTCTTGCCAGTAATCGCTTTGGGCTTGCCTTTTCTTGTACGGGCGTTGTTTCTGGTGTTCTGACCACGTACTGGCAATCCTTTACGATGACGCATGCCACGATATGAACCGATTTCCATGAGACGCTTGATGTTGAGTGTTACTTCTCTTCTTAAGTCACCTTCAGTGGTATATTTCTTGACTTCGTCACGAATACGATTCAATTCATCTTCTGATAACGCCTTAACACGTGATTCTTCACTCACGTTGGCATCCTTTAAAATCTGTTTGGACATCGGTAAACCGATGCCGTAAATGTAAGTTAACGAAACCACGACGCGCTTGTCGCGTGGAATGTCAACGCCTGCTATTCTTGCCATAGTTCCTCCAAATTATCCTTGTCTCTGATTATGTCTTTTGACTTTTTTGTTGATGACGTAAATACGTCCCTTGCGCTTGACGATGATGTCATCTTCGCTGCGCTTCTTAACAGATGCTCTTACTTTCATGTCAATTTCTCCTTATTTGCGGCGGTAAGTGATTCTGCCGCGTGTTAGATCGTATGGTGATAACTCTACAGTTACTTTATCACCAGGTAAAATGCGTATGTTATTCATGCGGATTTTACCGGATACATGAGCCAGGACAATGTGCCCGTTTTGCAGAAGTTCAACTTTGAACTTCGTGTTAGGCAACACTTCAATCACCTTGGCCTCTACTTCAATTAAATCTTCTCTTGCCATAGACTCACTCCTTCTTTAGGGTTGTTAATATGTCATATCCAGTTTCCGTGATCACGATCATGTGCTCGAAATGTGCCGAGGGCTTTCGATCTGTGGTGACGGTTGTCCAATTGTCGGTCAGGACCTTGACCCTTTTAGTGCCCATATTGACCATGGGTTCCACACAGAAGGTCATGCCTGGCTTTAGAATCGGGCCTTCATTCGGTTTCCCGAAGTTGGGTACAAAAGGCTCTTCATGAAGATCTCTGCCGATCCCGTGACCGGTGAATTCTTCGACGATGCCGTAGCCGTAGGGTCTGACAAAGGATTCGATGGCGTAACTGATGTCTGAGACGTGGTTACCTGGTTTCGCTTGTTCCAATCCGACGTAAAGCGACTGTTCCGTGATGGCTAAGAGTTGCTTGAGTTCGGGTGAAATTTGTCCTACCGGATAAGTCGTCGCGGAGTCCGCGTGATATCCTTTATAGTTGACACCAAAATCTAACGTAATAATGTCTCCTTCTTTAAGGATTTTGTCCTTAGAAGGAATACCATGAACGACAACTTCATTGACTGAAGTACAGATGGATCCTGGAAAACCATGATAACCCTTAAATGATGGGGTTGCTCCAAGACTCAAGATGTGCGCTTCGGCGATGTGATCGAGTTGAAGCGTAGAGACGCCGGGTCTGATATGAGATACCAGCAAACGTCGTGTTAACTCTAGGATGCGCCCAGCTTCACGCATCAACTCAATTTCACGTTGTGACTTGATTAGAATCAATTCATCTCACCTAATGCTTTCTTGATGACGGCATCCGTATGACTGATCGTATTTCGACCATCGATGTGCATGACGGATCCCTTGTTTTCATAATATCCAATGACTGGGGCAGTTTGGTCCAAATAGATGCGTAAGCGTCTTTGAACCGTTTCTTCCATATCATCGGCACGTTGAATGAGCGTGCCCTGATCCAGATCGCAAATGCCTTCTTTCAAAGGTTTCTTGTTTTGGATGTGGTAGACGGCACCGCACGTGCTGCAGACTCTGCGTCCGCTGATGCGTTCGATGATGACATGATCGGGTGCTTCGAAGTTGATGACCGCATTGAGCTTCCATCCACGTTCTAAGAGCAGCTGATCGAATGCCTCAGCCTGACGGATGTTTCTGGGATACCCATCGAATAAGAATCCCTTTTCCGTATCAGGTTGTGACAACCGGTGGCGAACAATCTCGTTGGTGATGTCGTCAGGTACAAGTTCGCCCCTATCAATATATGACTTGGCAATTTTGCCGACGGTTGTGTTGTCTTTGAATAATTCTCTGAAAATATTGCCTGTCGAGATGTGTGGAATCTGATAATGCTTAACAAGCAATTCAGCTTCAGTCCCCTTGCCTACGCCAGGTGGACCCATCAGAATGATGCGCATGTGATCATCCCTCCACTACTTGAAGATGCCGCTGTACTCTGCTTGACTTGCGTCTGTTTCGACCTGTTGTGTAGTTTCAATCGCAACCCCAACAATGATGAGTAAGCTTGTACCGCCGAGTGTGATCGCCTGTGCTTCGGTTCCTGTGAAACCAAAGACGATGGAAGTCAGTACGGGCAGTGAGGCAAGAACGACGAGATAAACAGTACCAATCACCGTAATCTTGAACAAGAGTTTCGCAACGAAATCCTTGGTGTCAGCACCTGGACGAATACCAGGTACATAAGCGTTCGACTTGGATAGATTGTCTGCAATCTTCGACGGATCAATGGTGAGGAATGAGTAGAAGAATGAGAAGACAATGATTAGGAAAATGTAGAGAATGAATCCGATGGGTTCTTGTGAGCTGAAAATATTTTCAATCCAGCTTCTGAGTCCTGAGGATACGGATCCACTGGCAAATCCAACGATCGTAAGCGGAATGGAGAGAATCGTTTGTGCGAAGATGACTGGAATAACTCCGGCGCTGTTAATCTTCATTGGAATGTTGGAATCTGATTTGCCTTGACGGTTTGCATATTGTACTGGAATCTTACGTGTAGCGATTTGAACATAGACAACGCCAAGCAAAATCGCGAGATAAAGCAGAACGATGAAAATGAAAATCACGATATCCCAGCCGCCAGTACCGTTGGTGATGTACTTGGACCACAAGGTCGTCATCATGGCAGGCAGTGAGGTCACAATACCAGCGGTGATCAGGATGGATGTACCATTGCCGATACCTTTTTTGGTGATGAGATCCGCAAGCCAAATGGTGAGTGCGGAACCCGCAGTCATCACAAGCGCCATGTAGATGTAGAAGAAATATCTGTAGTTTTCAACAACAGAAGCTTCAAGGCTCGGAATGAGCACGCTACCGTTATTGGAAATACCGATGATGAGTGCAAACGACTGAATGAATGCCAGAACGATCGAGATGTATCTCGTGATCTGGTTCATCTTTGCCTTGCCGGTTTCACCTTGTTCACTCCACTCTTTGAACTGTGGGATGACCATTTGGAGTAACTGGACGGCAATGGAAGCCGTAATGTACGGGGAGATACCGAGGGCCATGATGGAGAATCTTTCAAGTGCTTGTCCACTGAAGTTATTCAGGATGGCAACAAAGCTGCCAGAAGCGAGCATGAAATCCTTGATGGCTTGCGCATGAAACAGAGGAACTGTGATATGACTTGCAATTCTAACAACCAATAGAATGAACAAGGTGAATGCCAATCTCAGCATTACCGTTTTGTTACTTAGAATTCTCTTGATACGTAGCCACACTTCAGATCACCTCGACTGTTCCACCGGCTTGAACAATTGCTGCTTCCGCAGCCTTTGAAAATACGTTTGCCTTGACGGTAAGTTTCTTTTCCAGCGTACCATTGGCAAGGATCTTGACACCAGACAGAGTCTTCTTCAAGATGTTTCTTGCAACGAGTACTTCAGGGGTGACGACTTCGCCGTCATTGAACAGATTGAGGTCAGCGAGGTTAACCACTGCATATTCCTTGCGGTTGACGTTTTTGAACCCTCTCTTTGGAATTCTTTGGAAGAAAGGAATCTGTCCGCCTTCAAAACCTGGGCGAGCACCGCCACCGGCACGGGCGAGTTGGCCTTTAGTACCTTTACCAGCTGTTTTGCCGGTACCGGAACCTGGACCTCTGCCAAGACGTTTGCGAGGTTTTCTTGCGCCCTCAACGGGTCTTAATTCGTTTAACATTGGCTTTCCTCCTTACTCGACTTCGAGAACTTCAACCAAGTGTCCAATGGTTTTCACCATACCGAGAAGGGCTTCGTTAGCCTCTTTCACGACGACTTGTTGAGGTTTCTTGAGTCCAAGTGCATGTGCTGTTTTAATTTGATTTGGCTTTCTGCCAATCAAGCTTTTGGTGAGTGTGATTTGGAGTTTCATATTACTTCAACCCCGCAATATCAACACCGCGAAGGGCTGCGACTGTTTCAGCAGTACGTAAGTCCTTCAAGCCTGAAAATGTTGCACGGACCATGTTGATCGGTGTGCTTGAGCCTAGTGATTTGGACAGGATATCATTGATACCTGCGAGTTCGAATACAGCACGAACCGCCCCGCCGGCAATGATTCCAGTACCTTCGGATGCTGGCTTGAAAAATACTTTGCCTGCACCGTAGTGTCCGGTAATTTCATGTGGAATGGTACGTCCGTCAACAATCGGGACGTTGATCATATTTGTTTTTGCATCTTCAACAGCCTTCTTGATCGCATCGGGTACTTCAGCAGCTTTACCTGTTCCGAAACCAACTTGACCTTGCTTGTTTCCAATGACAACTAAGGCAGCGAAACGGAAGCGGCGTCCACCCTTAACAACCTTAGTGACACGGTTGATGGAGACGACACGTTCTTCGAACTGGTTTTCAACTTGTTCTTCTTGCATGTATCTTTCTTTAGCCATTTCGTCTTCCTCCTTAGAATTGTAGTCCTGCAGCACGTGCAGCATCAGCAAGTGCCTTGATGCGTCCGTGATACAAGTATCCGCCACGGTCGAAGACGACTGATGTCACACCGAGCGCAAGCGCTTTTTCGGCAATGAGTTTTCCAACTGCCTTCGCAGCTTCAATGTTTGAGCTGTGAAGACCAAGTTCCTGTGTACGAGCACTGGTCAGCGTGGTCTGCTTGACATCGTCGACGATCTGAACATAGAGTGCTTTGTTCGAACGGTAGATGGAAAGTCTTGGACGTTCCGCAGTACCGTCAACAATTTTTCTAATGCGCAGATGGCGCTTCTGTCTTGTGACATTACTTGATAGTTTCTTAATCATAATGATGTCCTCCCTTACTTAGCAGTCTTTCCAGCTTTGCGTGGCACATACTCGTCAACATAACGGATACCCTTGCCAAGATATGGCTCTGGTTTTCTCGTACTTCTGATTTTTGCAGCGAATTCGCCGACAACTTGCTTGTCTGCGCCTTCGATGATGATATCAGTGTTTTTTGGAATGGTGACGGTAAGTCCTGCTGGAATCTCGAGATCAATTGGGTGTGAATAACCCATACTTAGGTTCACGGTCTTGCCTTGGAGCGCTGCTCTGTAGCCGACGCCGCGAATTTCAAGTTGTTTCTTAAATCCGGTGGAAACGCCTGTGATCATGTTTGCAAGCAAAGCACGTGTCGTTCCATGGATTTTTCTGGTGAAAATGGCATCGTCCGGACGGGAGACATGAATGTCTGAACCCTTATAGTCGATGGTTAAACTCTGGTTGAATTGGAATTCAAGATGTCCTTTGGGACCCTTGACGACAGCGTAGTTTTCAGGGCTGATCGACACGGTAACTCCGGCGGGAACATGAATCACTTTATTACCTATACGTGACATATTATCCTCCTATTACCATACGTACGCGAGCACTTCGCCGCCAACTTGGGCGAGCCGTGCTTCACGGTCGGTCATAATGCCTTTGGATGTGGAGATCAGGGCAACGCCCAGACCATTCAACACCTTTGGCAAATTCTCTACTGCTGCATAGACGCGAAGTCCTGGTTTCGATATCCGCTTCAGTCCTTTGATGACACGTTCTTTAGTCTTCGTGTATTTCAAAGTAACAACAATTTTACCTTGGACACCATCTGCAACGACTTGGAAGTCGCCGATGAAGCCCTCTCTTTTCAGTACTGACAAAACATCAGCCTTCAAACGAGATGCAGGCATTTCTACTTTTGCGTGACGCATTTGATTTGCGTTGCGAATACGTGTTAGCATATCCGCGATTGGATCAGTCATAACCATAGTTCTTCTCCTCCTTACCAGCTAGCTTTTTTGACACCGGGGATTTCTCCCTTGTGTGCCAATTTGCGGAATGTGAGACGTGACAATCCAAATTTGCTCATATAGCCGCGTGGACGTCCATCTAGCGAATCGCGATTTCTGAGTCGCGTTGCGGAAGCATTTCTTGGAAGTTTCGAAAGTCCTGCATAGTCGCCTTTTTCTTTCAGCTCTAAGCGGATTTCACGATATCTTTCAACGACTTGACGACGTTTTTCATTTTTAATGATCATCGATTTTTTAGCCATGTGTGCCTCCTACTTCTTGAACGGCATACCTAAGAGTGACAGCAATGCGCGTCCTTCTTGGTCTGTTTTAGCCGTTGTTACAATGACAATGTCCATACCGCGAACCTTCTTGACTTTGTCCAAACTGATTTCTGGGAAAATGATTTGTTCCTTGATACCAACCGTGTAGTTACCGCGTCCGTCAAAGGCATTTTGTGAAATACCTCTGAAGTCACGTACACGTGGGAGTGCAAGGGAAATCAATTTGTCCAGGAAGAACCACATTCTGTCGCCACGAAGGGTAACCTTCGCACCGATCGGCATGCCTTCTCTGAGTTTGAAGTTAGAAATGGAAGCCTTGGCCTTGGTGACCAGCGGTTTCTGACCGGTGATGGCTCTCAGTTCTTCGACTGCATCGTCTAAGACTTTTGCATTGAAGACTGCATCGCCGACACCCATGTTCACAACGATCTTATCAATCTTTGGAACTTGCATGACCGTGGTATAGTTGAAAGCTTTAATCAGTTCGGGTTTGACAACATTCTCATATTTATCTTTAATTATGCTCATTGTTCAAACTCCTTATTTATCAAGGCTTTCGCCTGATTTTTTCGCATAACGGACTTTTTTGCCGTCAACGATGCGATATCCAACGCGTGTTGGAGTTCCTGTTTTAGGATCTACAATGGCGACATTGGACACATGAATGGGGGCTTCGACTTCAATGATGCCGCCCTTGTCATTGGCTTGTGTTGGTCTCTGGTGCTTTTTAACTTTGTTGATGCCTTCGACTAAAACACGTTCTGTGTTGGTAAATACCTTCAGGACACGGCCAGTCTTACGCGTCTTCTTGCCTTTTTTATCAGTTACAAATTTATCATCTTGACTACCTGTGATGACTGTAACTGTATCTCCAGTTTTGATGTACATAGACGTGACCTCCTTATAGTACTTCAGGAGCGAGAGAAACAATCTTCATGAAGTTTTTGTCTCTGAGCTCTCTGGCAACGGGTCCGAAAATACGGGTTCCGCGTGGGTTTAAATCATCTTTGATAATGACAACGGCATTTTCATCAAACTTGATGTATGAGCCGTCGACACGACGTAGGCCTGAAACGGTACGAACGATGACTGCCTTGACGACATCACCTTTCTTAACCATGCCTGCGGGGGTAGCTTTTTTCACAGTCACAACGACGACATCTCCGATGTTCGCATAGCGACGGCGGGTTCCACCCAGAACCTTAATCACAAGGACTTCCTTGGCGCCGCTGTTGTCAGCGACAACCAATCTGGTTTCTGCTTGAATCATAGTGTGTGTCCTCCCTATACGATGTCGGCTTTAGCAACGACTTCCAAGAGACGGAATCTCTTGATCTTGGAAAGCGGTCTAGTTTCCATAATGGTTACTGTGTCGCCAACCTTTGCTAAGCCTTCTTCATCATGTGCGTGGAATTTCTTTGATACTTTGACACGCTTGCCATATAATGGAGACTTCTTGTATGTGTCAACAACCACCGTAATTGTTTTGTCCATCTTGTCGGATACAACTGTTCCGGTATATACTTTTCTATTGTTACGTTCCATGGTATCCTCCTTATTCAGTACGTTCACTGATGATTGTCTTCATT
>DITG01000060.1 GCA_002422045.1 Acholeplasmataceae bacterium UBA6190 | reverse complement strand
GCAGTATCTTCGACATCGATTTTTTCATGAACACGATTTGCAATCGAAGCGTCCACATAATCGATTTTCGAATCCACAAACCAACGCATCAAATCCAGTGTATGGATTGCTTGATCAATCACTGCACCGCCACCTTCTTTGTCCCAGGTGCCTTTCCAGTCACTTTTCATGTAATAGGCATCACTTCTGTCCCAAGTCACTGAACATTTGGCAGCATAAATCTTGCCGAGTCTGCCGGATGACAGTCTTTCTTTTAAAAAGATTGCGCTTTTGTTGTACCGGTTTTGAAAGATGACACCGAGTTTGACATGGTGTTTTTCCGAAGCTTCGATCATCATCTTCGCATCGGAAACGTTGATGGCCATCGGTTTTTCCGTGAGCACATGAATCCCAAGAGTTGCTGCATGGATTGTCATTGGGGCATGGAGAAAGTGCGGTGTGCAAATGTGCACTGCATCAAGTTTTTCATTTTTAAACATCTTCAGATAATCTGTATACGGTGTTCCGCCGTATGTTTTGGATGCCTGACTGGCACGTTCTTTTTTGATATCACAGACTGCAACCAGTTCTAGTGAGGGATGCGTCTTGATGGAAATGGCATGCATCGGAAAAATATTGCCACAACCGATGATACCGATTCTAAACTTTTTCAAATCAGAACCACCATGCCTGTCCTGGTTGTTCTTGGATGACAAGTCCTTGTAGAAAATGAACCGCTTTTTCAAGTCCTTCATTGATGGACATCAGAGAATCTTCATGCTCGATGGAAATCGCACCATCATACCCGGTAATTCTCAGCATGGTGATGATGTCTTTCCAGACTTTTTCGTCATGTCCATAACCAACTGTTCTGAAGATCCATGCGCGTTCTTTCAAATGCGCGTATGTCTTCATATCCAATACACCATTCTTTTTGACGTTTTCTTCAAACATCTGTGTATCCTTTGCATGAAAATGATGAATGGCTTTCCCCATGTCTTTGATGGCGAGCACTGGATCAATGCCTTGCCAGAAAAGATGTGATGGATCAAAATTGGCACCCATGATATCACCGACAGCGCTTCTTAATTTCAGCATCGTCTCAGGATTATAGACTGAAAATCCGGGATGCATTTCTAGTGCAATTTTGGTTACACCATGAGACTTCGCGAATGCAGCAGCATGTTTCCAGTAAGGAATGAGCACTTCTTCCCATTGATATTTCAATATGTCTTGAAAATCATTGGGCCATGCCGAAACAGCCCAGTTGGGTGTCATGTCAACCTTGGATCCACCGGGACATCCCGAAAATGTGATGACTGTGTCAATCCCAAGTTTTTCGGCGAGCAGCACTGTTTTTTCAAAAGCTTGATGAAACGCTTCAGCAATCTTGGGTTGTGGATGCACGGGATTACCGTGACATGACAACGCACTGATGGTGACTTTGTATCCTTGGATGGTATCTTGGAATGCTTTGAGCGCTTTCTCATCATGAAGCAAGACATCTGGATTGGCATGTGCGTTTCCAGGATATCCTCCTGTGCCAAGTTCAACGGTATAGACCCCGAGACTTGTCAGATATTTCAAAGTTTCTTCCAGTGTTTTTCCACTGAAAGGAACGGTTAATACACCAACTTTCATGTTATTTTCCTCCCAATATGGTTTCTTTGATATAGCGAATGCTGGATTCGATGTTTTGAAGGCTAGGGTTGATTGGTTTGTCGTTTTCAACAATCCACCATGGCAGATCAAGATCCATCTTGGAGATCTTCAGATAATCAATCATGCCTTCACCGACACTGCCATAGGTTTTTTGTCCGTTGATTTCAATCATGTCTTTGGCATGAATGAGTACCAGGCGATTTTTTCTTTTTTTGAGATACTGTTCATAGTCAATCCCTGCGACAACCGCCCAGTAAACATCCAGTTCGAGTTTGAGTGATGGGAGATCATCTAAAAGATGGTCGAGGATATACTTTCCATCAAAGGATAGAAATTCATGTGCGTGATTGTGATACACCGGTATCATCTGGTGTGCCAGAATCAAATCAACGACACGCTTGATGCGCGGAAGTATTGCTTGATAGGATGCCTGATCGCGGATATCTGACCATGGAATGACGATCATCTGATTTCCGATCGTCTGGTTGTATGATAACAGTTTTTCTCCTTCTTTTTCCAAGGCTTCAAGCCCTGTATGCGCAGACACTGCAATCAGTCCAAGACGGTCAAGTAGTGTTTTCATCTGATGGCTTGACAAGTCATAGAATCCTGCGAATTCAACACCCTGATAACCCATTTTTGCTACTTTTTCCAATACTGATTCAACATTTCCCGGCAAAATATCTCTTAAGGTATAGAGTTGTACTGCGATGTTCATGATTTCACCTCTGTGATCAATGGTTTGAAATACTCAATCGAATAACGAATGCCCCATTCTCCCAAATCACCTGTCCATGTGGATGAGTGAGGTTCAATGGAGAGCCCACCCTGATACTGGTGCTTATAAAGTAGTGCCAAAAACGATTTCCAGTCTGTCATGTCAAGACCCGCAGGCGGATCATCAACTCTGACATTGTCAATCAGCAAAGCACCTTTCAAATGAATGTGTTTGATGTAGGCACCGTAATCACTGATTTCCTTCAAATAGTTTTTCAAATCATAGATGGCATGGGAAGGATCATATTTGATGCCCAGTCCTGGCACTGCTTTGAGGACAACATCCCAAGTGTCAGGTCCGATAATGAAATTGCCCCATCTGCAATTATAGACAGCAAGCGTTATCTTTTTCTGTGCTGCATAAGCTTGAAGTTCTTGAAGGTATGCTAAAGCGAAAGATAGATTGTCTTCATAGGAAAGTTGATCAACATAATTGACTCCAGTCACATAAACTGGGGAATGAAGTCTTGCAGCAGCATCGATCAAACGACAGTTTTTTTCAAACTCGATCCGATTGATCCCTTGTGGATTGATTCTCTCTGTTCCCCATCTGCCGATGGAAAACACGGATAACTGATTGGTTTGAAGCGATTTTTCAATAATATTGAGTTCATTTAAGAATGTATCTTCGTGATGGTTGATACAAAATTCAACGTGATCAAGTCCCCGTGTACGTACCTTGGAAAGTGATTCCAGATCATACCCTGAAATCATTCCAAGTTTCATGATGCTGCTCCACTCAGATAAACTGGTTTGCCAGTCTTCGAGGATTCATAGATCGCTTCAAGAATCTGTGTCACCACAAATGCCTGTTCGGGTGTCACCAGAGGCTGTCTGTTGTTGAGGATGGCATCAATCCACATCCGTGCTTCAATGTGATCGGGTTTCGATGAGGATCCGGAATAAAAGGCAACGCCACCCACTTCAAAGTTAGGCTTTTCAACGACTTGGCGGTTGTTTTTGACATAATTAATTCTGAGACCATCTTGCATGTCAGCACCAGCAAGGGTACCGCAAAGTGTGGTCTGTGCTTCACGAACATCCAGTGAATTCAATGCCCAGCTGGATTCAAGCACAATGGTTGCGCCATTGTCCATGACAATGTATCCGAATGCCGAATCTTCCACAGTCAGTTCATCGGTTTTCCAATCACCCCAGGCATTCGCTGTATTGGTTTGATGACCGAGTTTATGAAATACGGAACCGACAACCATCTTTGGCTTGTAGTTGTTCATGGTCCATAAAGTCAAATCCAGTGCATGTGTTCCAATATCGATCAAAGGACCACCACCTTGTTCGTATTCATTCAAGAACACGCCCCAAGTTGGCACTGCACGTCGTCTGATGGCATGGGCTTTTGCATAATAGATATCTCCGAGTGTCCCTTTTTCGGTTTCTGCTTTCAAATACTGTGAATCACCTCTGAATCGGTTCTGATAACCAATCGTGAGTTTTTTGCCAGTACGCTGTGCTGCATCAACCATTTTCTTAGCCTCAACAGAGTTAATTGCCATTGGCTTCTCGCACATGACATGTTTTCCACTTTCGAGAGCGTCGACAGTGATATATGAATGACTTCTGTTTGGTGTGCAGACATGGATGACATCAATGCTCTGATCTTTGAGCATATCCTTGTAATTTTTGTAGACTTTCGCGTCTTTGGTTCCAAATTCTAATGCAGATTTTTCAGCTTTCTCAATGATCAGATCACAAAATGCGACCATTTCGACTTCTTCAATTCTCTTTAAGCTGGGCATATGCTTTTGAGTAGCAATCCCGCCACAACCAATGATACCAATCTTTAATTTTTTCATAGATTCTCCCTCATTTCATATCACTATTCTATGACATATCTTTTAAAATTGCTTATGATAAACCATGAACATTTTCGATATCTTGTGATAATATTGAATTATAGAGAAAATAAAAACGCTTTTATATCAAAATCATACGAAAGGAAACTTATGAAACCGATTCCTGTTGAAAAGAATATCGATACCAGATCCATCAAACCCACCTTGATTCGTACTTATGCATACAATCTAAACAAGAATGATTGGACCAAAGGCAAATTTCCCATGCGCATGGTCGATACCTATGAATTTGAATTCATCATGGCCTCTGAAGGTTACATGAATCTTGAAGGTATCCGTTACCCCCTGAAACCTGGCGATCTGTGCTTAAGAAAGCCTTATGAGATGACCATGGGTGAACCACCTTATGCCTGTTACATGATTTCAATCTCACTTACAGATGATGATTTACTGAAGAAAACACATCCTTTGTATCATAATGACATCATCGATACCTTACCTCCTGTGCTTTCTGTGAAAAATCCAAAGTATTACGAACTCATCTTTCAAAAGATTCTGGACCAATACATCAAAAATGAGGCTTCTTCGACGTTGCTCATCTCATCACTCATCCTAGAAATCATCTATGCAGCTTATCAAGAAGCCAGACAGTATTACTTACCTTCTTCTGCGTATAGCAGAGTCATTAAAAAAGCGATAGACTTCATCGAGTCCAAAAGCACTGAAAAACTTTCACTCGAACAGATTGCACTACATATCGGTATGTCAGCCAGTCATTTCCAGAAAGTGTTCAAAGAAACGATGAACACTTCACCTCATGATTATCTGACCAATCACCGGTTGACCAAAGCCAAAGAATGGTTATTGATGACCGATGACTCCATGACAGATATCGCTTACCGGACAGGATTCGATTCGAATGCCTATTTCAGTTATGTCTTCAAACAAAAAATGGGCGTCTCCCCTTCAATGTATCGAAAAATGCATCAGAAACCATGAAAAAAGCCCTGTGATAGGGCTTATTTTTTGGTTCTCTCTTGATAATCCTTGTCGATTTTCGAACTCCAGTTTTCGCTAAGACTGTGCACTGTTCTTAACTCCATGATCGCATCACTGACCACTTCGTAGTTCAGATTTGTCCCTTTCGAATCCGCATGATAATTGGCTGACCGGTCTCTTTGGATACCAAAACGTTTTGCAGTATCCACAGCATCGATGTTTGCACCTAGGAATATGAACTCCCATCCAAATACTTTTTTCTGTCGTTCAATCATGGTCTTGATGTCTTTGTATGAATACTCGACGCTCGCATTTTCTTGACCATCGGTTGTGATGACAAAGATCACATGCCCAGCCTGTTCTTCAACTTTCAAGTTTTTTTGGATCTGACTGACTTTTGTGATGCTTCTGCCAATGGCATCCAGTAAAGCTGTTGAACCTCTGACATAATAATCTTGATCTGTTAAAGGTTTGACTTCTCTCACATCGATTCTGTTATGAAGCACTTGAAATGCGTCATCAAAAAGAATGGTGGATACAAAGGCTCTGCCTTCGACAGCTTTTTGTTTGGCAAGCAGTGCGTTATATCCACCAATAGTGTCACTTTCCAAACCGCTCATGGATCCGCTACGATCCAAAATCATAATCATTTCCGTTACATTTTTGTTCATGTTTTTTTCTCCTTTTTCCTTCATGGCTATAATTTACCATCAAAGATTAGAGAAAGGGTCGCCTGGGATGCGACTTATCATTCCACTTCAGCAATCAGTTTTTGCTTGTATTTGAATAAGACTTGGTTGATTTCGTAAATATCATAAATTGCATTTTTGATGTGGAACTCAACAATGACATCAAAAAGATTACTTTTGGATAAGGCATACCCTGCTTTTCCGATCAGATCCTTGGTTTGGTCTAAGTTCAATTCGAGTGCAAGACACAAAGCAAGTGCTGTATATTTTGAAGGATGATAATGCGTGTTGCTTCTGATTTTCGAGAAATGTCTTTTATCGATATTCGCTTTCCGGTAAACAGCGACATCGGTGAGATGTTTGCGGTCGATGATGGAAAGTAAGGATTCTGAGAATGTCTTTTCAAGCTCAAATTCTAAAATTCTATCGATACTGTAGTTTTCATTTGAAGATATGATATCAGATGTCACAATGCGAGATTTTTCCATTTGACGCAATTGACGATGATTGACTCTCTCCTCATCCACATAGTTTCTTTGGATATAGGACATCACTTTGCTCATACGTTCTTTGGAGAGTTCGAAGGAGGTCTCATCATAGACAACCAAATATACCATCAGATCATGATTATTTAAGAATTGTTTGATAGCATGGATTGCGACATTCAGTGCCTGATCTTTAGGATATCCAAACACACCAGATGAAATGAGCGGGAATGCGATCGAACTAAATTGATGATTGAGTGCAAGTTCCAAAGATGACTGGTAACAAGAAGCTAGCAAAGTCTCTTCGTGTTTAGTTCCACCTTCCCAGACCGGTCCTACAGTGTGAATCACATATCTGGAAGGCAGAAAAAAACCGTCTGTGAGATAAGCTTTCCCGACCGGAATATTGCCGATATGTTGACGGGCTTCAATCAGTTTCGGACCAGCTGCTTTGTGAATCGCACCATCGACGCCTCCTCCGATGAAGGGCAGATGATTGGCTGAATTGACGATTGCATCGACATTCATCAAAGTCAGATCCTGACGAATGATTTCAAATGGCATGTGACTTCACTCCTTGGTCATGATGATGCATGGGTTGCTGTATTGATGCTGTTGTGGTAGACGACATATTTGGTGTAGATGAATTCGGTGACTAAATTGATGATCATGGTCATTCCCAAGATGAGATATCCATTCCATCCGATTGATTCTAGTGTATCTCCCCACCATGTGGATAGTGGCGTAAAGACTAAGTAGAATATGGCGATCAATGTCATCGCAACCGGGATGTTATTGGCAGATTTGAACGTGAATTTTCGGTTCAAGGTGAAATTCCATAGGACAGAAAGTGTCAAAGCGAAAAGATATGACGGCCAATAGATCCAAGATACAATCTCATAAAGCAATGTGAATGTTAAAGCTTGAATGATGCCTGCTGAAATAGAAAAAAAGAAGAACATGATGGCCTGATATCTGAAATCATGGGTTGACTTTTCATTCATGATTGATCACCTTCCTTGTACTTCATAACGATAAAAAAATGGTCGGGATGACAGGATTTGAACCTGCGACCTCTTAGTCCCGAACCAAGCGCTCTACCAAGCTGAGCCACATCCCGTATTGAATCGATGAAATTGTGTGTGTGATACCTTTTCTATTATAGCACTTTGATTAAGAAAATAAAGGGGCGGACGCGATATCATACGTATTTGATTTTGCGTTTTCTTTACAAAGATTCGGTTTTTATGATAATATATCACCATATTCATCTTATGAGGTCAATCGATGAAAAGTAAGAATTTCAATATAGCGAATACCATTACCGCTTCCAGAATCATCTTGATGCCGTTTTTATTCATCTTTGTCATCCAAGAAAACAGAAGTGCATTCCTAACCGGTTATATCATCGTCGGTTCGACAGATTTCTTCGATGGATGGATTGCTAGAAAATTGAATCAGGTCACCAAACTTGGTAAGATGCTGGATTCGATTGCCGATATCTTCTTCTACATTCCAACCGCATGGTTTCTGATGGTGCTTTATCCAGCTTATATCATGCCAAATATCTTGTTTCTGATTGGTGCGTTCTTAGTGTATTTCACCAGTTTCATCGTCTCCATCATCAAGATTGGAAAACCCATCATGATGCATACTTCCTTGCTTAGATTCAATGCTGTCTTGGTTTTCGCCATGGTGATCCTGTCTTATTTCATGGATACAACCTATCTACTCACCTTCATATTGATCAACTTCATGATTGGATTTACTGAATCCATTCTGATTTTTCTCAAATTCGGACATGTCGATGTGGATACGAAATCCATCTTCACCTTGTTCAAACGCAAGAAACTTCTGAACATTGACCCCTCGGATCTCATTCCCAAGTCAAAACGTGTTCTTTAAAAATATAGCCTTCTTCGGAAGGCTTTTTTTATGATTTGATGTTATGCAGGATGTCATGCGCTGCAGCAAACCCAGCTGACATAGCCATCGTGATGTTGAATCCACCGATCGGGCCATGGACATCGATGGTTTCACCAATGGCATAAAGTCCTTTGATTTTCTTGACTTGCATGGTTTTTGGATCGAGTTCTTTCGTATCAATCCCGCCTTTGTTGACAAAAGCACGCTCTGGGATTTCCACTCGATCGACCGGTATTTTCAATGAATGCAATGTCTCAGTGAGTGTTTGGTATTGTTTGGTTGATATTTCTTTCATATGTCTGTTTTCAATCTTGGTGAGTTCAAGCACTTTTTTCGCAAGATTTTTAGACAATATCGACTCCAAGAAACGAAGCAACAACTCATTGCTTGCTTTGGCATTATCCATGATGTCTAAAAGTGCTTGTCTGCTCATGTCCACAAGTGAAATCGTGATGTCACTGATGCCATTTCTGATGGCTTCATCGATATCTTCTGCTGCATGTAAAATGGCTGGTCCAGATAAACCAAAATGGGTAAATAGCAATCCACCATGGTGGACGACTTTGGTACCAGGTATCCTGATTTCAGAATTGAGTATGGATATCCCTTGAAGATCCTTGATGACCAAAGGGATGTACGATGCGTAGATATGCGTTTCAGCCGATGTGAACGGAAGGGTGTTGATGCCTAGTTTTTCTGCAAAGTGCACCCCATCACCACTACTTCCGGTGTACGGATATGCATTGGATCCTGTAGCAATCACCACATTTTTGGCGAGATACGATTCATCTGATGTTTTGACTGAGAAGATTCCATCTTCGATTCTGATGTTTTTGACGTTCGATCTCAATCGGATATGGTCCTTTTGAATCCCAGAAACGAGCGCTTCTAAGACGCTTGAACTTTTGTTGGTTTCCGGGAAGTATTTGAGATTGTCTTCCAGGACGAGATTCAGTTGTCTTTTCTTGAAAAAGTCGATGACTTCAGTGGGTCCAAAGACTTTCAAACTGGGGTACAAGAACTTCTTATGTTTGAAATTGAGATGGGAAATGAATTCATCGACCGAATACCTATTCGTGACATTGCATCGTTTTCCACCGGTGATGAGTAGTTTTCTCCCCAACTGATCATTTTTTTCAAGCAGTAAAAAATTCGCATGATGAAGGGAAAGAACATTGGAACACATCAGCCCGGCAGGACCGCCTCCAATCACGATCGCATCATAGATCATGGTGGTCACGATAAAGCACTTTCTGCAGCAGCCATGGCATGGATTTTCATGGTATCAAGAACAAAAAAATCAGGCAAATGTTCAGGTTTGATCAAGAGCGGAATTTCTGTGCATCCCAAAATGACACCTTGCGCGCCTTCATCTTTCAATTGATTGATGATAGAAAGAAACTGATCTCTACTCGATGCTTTGAGCACACCTAAGATGAGTTCCTGATAAATGGTACGGTGAATCATCCCCATCGCTCGTTTGGGTGGTAAGATGATATCCAATCCACTAGCTTTGAAAATGGTTGGATACAGCGGGCTTTCCATGGTATACATCGTCCCTAAAAGGGCTAACTTGTTCAATCCAAGTTTTTTTGCTTGATCGAGCGTTGATTTGACAATGTGAATCAGCGGAAGTCCCACACCTTGTTCCACTGCATCAGCGACGATGTGCATCGTATTGGCACACATGACGAGCAGTTCAGCACCTGCTTGCTTGAGACGCTGTCCTGCTTGGATCAAGAGTGTTGTGATCAGATCCCACCGGCCTTCAGAAAGACACTTTTCCAGTTCATGATAATCAAAAGAATACATTAAAATCTTCGCAGAGTGAGATCCGCCAAGTTTGTTCTTGATCTCCAAATTGATCAGTCTGTAATATTCTAGGGTTGATTCCCAGCTCATGCCGCCAAGTAAGCCGATTGTTTTCATGGTTTTCCTCTTCATTTCATACTCGTCATCATTATAGCATATTTCCATTTCATGCATGGATACGCTCAAAAAAATGTTATCATGAAAGAGAAAAGGGTGAATACCGATGATCTATATCCTCACAGGCATTGCAAAGTCTGGCAAGTCCATCGTCAGCAAATACATCTTAAAGACCTATCAGATACCCGTCATCTCAACCGATCAGATCATGATGATGGTTTATTATGGCAATCCGGAATTGAAACTGGATATCAACGCATCTGACGATACAGTCTCAAGAATGCTCGAACCTTATCTTTATGGACTCATCAAATCACTGTCATCGTCTAAAAAGGATACATTGATTGAAGGCGTTCATTTCCGTGCATCGTTTGTCAAGAAATTGCAAGACGAGTTCCCAAAAATGATCCAAGCACTCTATTTGGGTTATAAGGACATCCGCCCTGAAGATAAGGCAAGAGAACTCGATTTGCATCGTCATCTGACTGACAATTGTTGGTATTGTTACATGAATGACAAAGCCTTACTGTCACTTGCAACTTACATGATCAAGGAAAGCAAGCGTATTTTTGATGCATGTGAACAGTATGGACAACAATATATCGAAATCTATGACATCATCAAACAAAAAGATGAAATCGTCTTGAATTTGATGAATGGTATCTCAATAAAAGGAGACTTAACATGATTCGTTTTGGAGTGATCGGTGCAGGTAAGATTGCACAAACCTTTTCAACTGCGATGCCGCATACACATGGTATCCTCTATGCGATTGCTTCTCGCAATCTGGATAAGGCACTTTCCTATCAAGAGCAATACGGCTATGAAAAAGCCTATGGCAGTTATGAAGCGATGCTTTCTGATCCACTTGTGGACTGTGTCTACATCGCAACCCCTCATGGTTTGCATTATGAACATATGATGCTCGCACTCGATTACGGCAAGCACATTCTCTGCGAAAAATCCTTTACCCTAAATGCTCGACAAGCCAAAGATGTCTTCGACAAAGCGAAATCCAAACATGTCTTTGTCATGGAAGCCATGTGGACCAAATACTTACCTGTCATTCAGGCAACCAAGCGCCTCATTGATCAAGGCCTGATTGGCAATCTCTTGAAGATGGATGTCAGTTTCGGATTTGATGCAGAACACCGAAGAGGATCTAGACTCTTTGATCCTGCCATGGGTGGCGGAGCACTCCTCGATATCGGGGTCTATGTCATGACAATTGCAACCTATTTCTTAGGGATTCCTCAATCTATGGATTCCACTGTCATGCTTGATGCCTCCAATGGTTTTGACTTATCTGAAGATATTCATCTGCATTACCCGAAAGCTCATGCACATCTGAGATGCTCACTTTCAGAAAAACTGGACAACATCTGTACCCTCACCGGTACACAAGGAACAATGGAGATCATTGATTTTTGGAGGGCTGAACATGCTTTCATCTATGACTTGAATCATCAACTGATTCAAGAAATCCATATCCCTCACCCCATCAATGGTTTTGAGTATCAGATCCAAGGAGTGATCGATGCCATAACCAACCATCAAACAGAAAGTACAATCGTCACACATCAGGCAACACTGGAGATCATGAAACTCATGGATCAACTCAGAGCTTCATGGGGCTTGAAATTTCCAAACGAATGACGATGATTGAGGAATAATCCATGACTGATGGATTGTTCTTTTTTTCATCATAAGCATCCTTTTTGATTCTTTGACTCAAGTCATGTATAGTGTTCATTGAACAACAAAGGAGTGATGATTCATGTCAACACATCAAGTACTCTTATACTATCACTACGTGAGTATCCTAAATCCCGATCAAGAGAGAGCAGATCATCTTGCTTTATGCAAATCTTTGAACTTGCTTGGTAGAGTCTTCATCAGCATTGAAGGTATCAATGGAACTGTATCCGGAACACTCGAAGACACCAAACAATACATGACAATCATGCATCAAAGTAATCTCTTTTCAGGCATTGATTTCAAGATCGATCAGACGAATGGTCATGTATTCAAAAAAATGCATGTCAGAGTCAAAAATGAGCTCGTCAATTTTTCACTTGAAGACGACATCAATCCAAAAGTCATCACAGGCAGATATGTCGAGCCTTCTGAATTCATGGAAGGTCTCCTAGACCCAGATACCGTTGTCATCGATGCTAGAAATGACTATGAGTATGATGTCGGTCATTTCAGAGGTGCCATCAAACCAGAGATTCAGACGTTTAGAGAACTTCCTGATTGGATCAGAAATCACAAGCATCTGTTGGAAGGCAAAAAGATTCTCACCTACTGTACGGGTGGTGTCCGTTGCGAAAAATTCTCAGGTTGGCTCAAGCGCGAAGGTTTTCAAGATGTCGGACAACTCCATGGGGGGATAGTCACCTATGGAAAAGATCAGATTGCTCAAGGTCAATTATGGGATGGGCAGTGCTATGTCTTTGATTCAAGATTGACCGTACCGATCAATCGGATCGAACATGTGATTGTCGGCAAAGACTATTTCACAGGAGAACCTTGTGAACGGTATGTCAACTGTGCCAATCCGGAATGCAACAAACAAATCATCTTAAGCGAAGCTTCCGAAGCCAATCATTGGGGTGCTTGTTCAGAGCATTGCAAACATCATCCCCGTAATCGTTATGTCGAAAAATTGAAGAATGCTTCTCTTTGATCGTAGTCAAAGATCAATTATTACTTTTTTCTTAAGTGATGCCTTGATAGTTTCATATTCATATAACTTTGTTATAATATTCATAATCATGACATTTTCATGAATATTTTCTATCAAGAGGGCATTGATATGAAAAATCGCTATCTAAGTATCCGTCTGAATGCTATTTTGCATCTGACATTGATGTTTATCCTAATCATTGGTCTTGTTTTTTTTGCATTACGCTATTATGCATTCAAACAAGCAGAGGCACTCGATAAGCACCATGCCGTCTTGCATGTTCAGCGTATTTCTGATGGCTTGACGTTTACGACTGAAGCGATGAAGCAAACCGTGACCGACTGGGGCAAATGGGATGAGACTTATGACTTTGTCAGTGGTATCCATCCAGATTATATCCTTGACAATTTAAACCCTGAAGCACAAGAAAGCATCGATATCGATATGGTGCTCATTTTTGATGACTCAGGAACATTGCTTTATCATCAGAGCGTCGATTTT
This sequence comes from Acholeplasmataceae bacterium UBA6190, assembly GCA_002422045.1. Lineage (GTDB taxonomy): Bacteria > Bacillota_I > Bacilli_A > Acholeplasmatales > Acholeplasmataceae > Peloplasma. The sequence continues at coordinate 13,103 of DITG01000060.1, read as the reverse complement.
GACTTAGGCACAACCTCTGGTATTGATTTATCCTTAATCAATGCCATTGAAGCATTAGGTTTTCAAGACAATGTCAATCCTGATTTCCAATTATCAGGCTTGTTGTCATTTGAACAGCAGTTGATGATCATCGCAACTTCTCCGATCATGCGAGGAAATTACAGTGGCGATGTCATTGGAAATCTTTTTTTCATTCGTTTGGTTGACGAAGATTTGATCAATGCACTAGAAAATATCGTGATGCCTTTTGAAATCGTCGAGAATGAAGGACTCACTTTTTCATCTCCTACTCAGGTCACAAAAGTGGGCTCAAATCAAATGACAGTCAAACAGTTGATTTTTGATCTGAATGGAGAACTCGATTTGATGATTAAAATCACACTCATCATGGAGACTTCTGTCATCATCGGTGATGCGATTCGATTATCTTTATTCTTGGTTACATCGATCATGATTGTATTCTTGTTCGTCATCATCTGGATGTTGGATAAGCAAATGTTCAAACGGCTACAGTTGTTGACGGATCACATCATGGATCTGGAACAGCGTCACGACATTCATCTTCGCGTCAACATCGATCGAAAGCAAGATGAGATCACTTATATTGGCAGTTCAATCAATCAGATGTTAGACAAATTGGAAACTTCCTACTTAGAAATCAATCAACTGGCTTATTTAGACCACTTGACTGGCGTTCAAAACCGTCTATCTTTTTATCAAAGTATCGAATCTTTCATTTCAGCCAACAACCATGAGTTTTCACTGCTGTTCATCGACCTTGACGGATTCAAAACCATCAATGATACTTTAGGTCATGAAACAGGAGACTTTGTACTCATCGAAGTCGCCAAACGCATCTTATCCATCATCGGTTCATCAGGCATCATTGCCAGAGCCGGTGGCGATGAATTCCTGATCTATTTGCCTTATAATGATGTCCAAAGATTATCTGAAACATGTGAGAAAATCATATTGGCATTAGCCAATGAACTGATGATTGATCACCATCACATCAACATCACAGCTTCGATTGGCATCGCAAGATATCCTCAAAGTGGAACAACACTGAAACAACTCATCAAACAATCGGATATCGCCATGTATCAGGCCAAATCTTCAGGAAAGAACCGATTCTTCTTCTATCAATAACATCCAAAGAAAAAGGGACAACGTTTGTCCCTTTTGTTTTAGAATCCTCTGTTTTGTCCACGATACGGTGGTTCTTTTTTGGAGATGAACTCATCGACACCAGGGCCATTGAGTTTTTTCAACCTGTAAATACCATAAACATAACTGGCTACCAAGACTAACACCATAAGCGGCGCACCAAGTAATGTATTGACCACAAACAATTCTTCAAGTTGGTCATTCAAATAAAGGTTCACTTCAAAGAGTGTGCGCAAGATGAAATACAGTAGCCAAAACCAAGTGACTTCGCGATAAGCGGGTTTGATATCTTCTCTCCAAAACCAACGGGTTGGCCAACCTCTGGTGACATGAGATACATAAGCGGCCAAAGGCTGATCGACAATTAAGGTGACGATGATGATCCCAATGATGAACGTGTTGGTCACAATATCAGGTAGGAAATAGCTGGTCGCACTTTGACTGATGTATGCGAAACCTGAAGCCAGGATAACACCAAAGAGACCAATGATTGCATATACACTCTTATGTCTGATGAGATAACGGTACATGAGTAACAAGATGGCGAATGCTGATGCGACAATTGCTGCAATCAGCAAATCAAATATGTTGTATAAAATGATGAAAATGATGGGAGATAGAAACGTATCGAGAGTTTTGCCTCTCAAGACGAGTACTAACTCTTCATAAATCTCTTTGAATAACCGCTTCATGGTTGATTTCCTTTTTCTGGATTTTTGACTTGATGACGTCCCAGGAAAAACTTCTGCCAATCATCTTTTGACTTAACCAATTGGATGTAGACATAAAGTGCTCCGATGAAAAATCCAAGAATCATCAGCAAAACAGTCCAGATGAGTGCATGTATCCAAGACGATTCCCTGTAAAAGATCCACATGGCAAACAAAATGAATCCGACATAGAGATCTACTAAAGATATAATGCCCCAGGGATTGGAAATGAACCATGAACCTTCTGTGGCAAAATCACCTGCGACAAAACCATTGATGAGTGCGAGGGTCATTGCAAGTACACCGAGCAATGCAATCACTTTTGCTAGTTTCATAAAAATTACCTCATTTCGATAACATCATTATACACCAAAAATGCATCGATCATCTGTTTGTTGATTTTCGATGTTGTTGTTTCCTTGCGGATTCAATCTGAGTTACCATTTGAATCAAGAGTTGAAAACTCTTTACCATGTCACTGATATTACCCATGTTGATGATATAAATATCTGCTTGATCAGGATGAAACCAAGCATGTACACCGAGGACACCCAAATGACCTTTGAGTTTTGGAAGACCTCTCAACAAAAAGAACACTTTTTCAAATCTGAGTTCCATGATACCGAGTCCGTAATACATGCCTGAATGAAAACGATGCTTGAATATTGCCATATGATTGTATGAATCTCTTGAGATGAGTTTTCCCTGCTTGAGAGCAGACATGAACTTTGCAAGGTCATTCACTGTCGTCGATAATCCACCACCCGAAAAATCTAGACTTAAACTCGTGTAGGTCCGAATATCCATGTCTTTAACCATCACTGGGGCAAGTGCTTCCTGATCAAACAATGGATCATAGAACATGAATGAAGTATCGTTCATGTCCAGTGGTTCAAAAATATGCGTTCTAAGCAGATAATGAAAAGGATGTTGATGCAGCTTTTCTAAAATCAGACCCAACAATACAAATCCCGTATCTGAATACAAAAACTTCTGTCCTGGTCTTCCGATGGCTTTCTGATGGTTTTTTGTGTATCCTATCAGATCATTTGGTGTATAGAATCGATTAGGTTCACTCAGTACTTGATCAAGAAAAGATATCTTCGAATTTGATTTGCCCTCAAAATAATCATTGACTCCTGATGTATGCGTCAAAAGATGTGAGATGGTTACTTGATGCTGATAATCGATGCCTTTGAACACAAAAAGATCATTCAGGTCTCCTGGAGTGAAAAATGTATCGATTGGAGTTTCCCAATCCATGAGTCCTGATTCGATCGATAAGACGACCAAAACAGTCGTCATCAATTTCCCAACCGAAGCACTGTGAAATTGTTGATGTGGGCGACCTGTCTCAAAGACATAGGGGTGGCTGAGTTGATCACTTTCAACATAAACCTGAAGTGTCTTCGTTTTTGACACATAAGATTCAACAATTTTCTTCAATTTCTGTTCGAGTGTAATCATGATGGTTCTCCTTTCATCAATCCTTTTAACCATGTTTCAAGCCAAATCATTTCGACATGTGTCGATTTCATGCCAAGATCAAGCATCCTAAGTTGTGAATCCAATAAGGGTTGCAACCGAACATCTGGTGCAACCGTTGGCACCGTATGATTCAATATCGCCAATTGCTCATACGATTCTTTCACCAAGTCATACATATTTTTGACGATATTGATTCGAGTCATATGATCATCCATGTAGCCCATGAAAAAGATTTTAGTATAAAAAAGTGAGGGCTTGATCTCATGAAAATCTGATTTCATCCATTCATAAAAACTTTTCTTTCCAAGTTCAGTGATGTGATAATAGCGTTTGTTTCTACCGGATTCCGTGACATAAGATGATGTGATCCAAGCTTTATGCTCAAGTTTTTTCAATGACGTTTGCAGACTGCCATAACTTGCGTGGTAAAACAAACTGATGATGTCTTGAAACATCTTATTGATACTATAGATGGTTTGTTGGGTATGCATCAGCAACCCCAGTATGACATATTCCATGTGTTCTCCTTATATATTACTATTAGTAGTATACAGGAAAGCTTTTTGTTTATCAAGAAGCACGAAAAAAAATAGCCTTGTTGGGCTATTTGAGAATATGCATATGTAAGGATGCCATGATATCGAGTGCTTTTTCATGAAGTTCATCTGAAAAACTGGCACAAAGTCTGCTATCAATGATGATACTTGATTCCGGAAGTGCCGATTTGGCAATGACTGCATTTGAAATCACACACATGTTGGTGACCAATCCGACAAGTTCAATGGATGCGTAGGATTGATGTTTCAAATACTCTCCAAGAGAAAGTGATCCAAATGTCGGTTTCTTGAAGATCAGATCACTCGCATACATCACTTCCTTCAAATCACTGTAGATTTCAAATCCTTGAGTCCCTTCGATACAGTGCTTGATGGGGAGCAGACGTCCTTCTTGCGTGGATAAGTAGTCGCTTTGATGCGTATCCATGGTGAAGATGACATCATCACCTGCCATATGGTACTGCCTGATCTTTTCCTTGATTCCTTTAGATAAGGTTGCTGCCTTCAAAAATCCAAGCGCTCCATCGACAAAGTCATGCTGATAGTCAATGACCATTAACAGTTTTTTCATCTTTTCTTCCTCATTCGAACACAGGAGGTATCCGGTGTTTCGTTTTTTGTTCATATGCATGTGCAATTGCGATGAGATTGGCATCATCGAATTTCTTACCAACAAAAACAACCCCAATCGGTTTCTTGTCAACAATCGCCTTACCTGGCACGGTGATGCATGGATTACCGTAAACTGGCGCATAACTGGTCCATAGGGTTGAAATCAGTGCTGAAAGTCCTTGCTCATGCATGATATCTTCGAATCTTCTGGTTTCTGTTTCCTGTAGTTTTCTCATGTTCAGATACACAGGATCTTCAAGATCTCCACTGGTTTCATTGGATTCGATCAAGAGACTCTGACCATATCGCATCCGACGTTCAGGGTCAATCGTGTTAAAGAAGATGATATCGGATAAACTGTTCATCTGAGTATAACCTTTGACAGACTTAAGATAGTGATTCAAATCATGTTTGAAATCATAGACGAGTGCCTTATGGTTTTCAACCCGTTTGGCTTCAAAAGGGATATCCAAAACGTCAACACCTTGTGAAGTCAATACTTTTCTGACCTCCTCCAAGATGTGTTTTTCCTCATCGGAATAAGGATATTGGGTGATGAATAACAACCCGACTTTCATGCCTTTGACCGGTCTCATCCATGCTTCGCTCAGCTGTTTTCTGCCAAAATGTGCATCTTTTGTGACCGGATCTTTGGAATCTTCCTTCGCGAGGATGTCCAATAGAATCGCACAGTCCCTGACGGTTTTTCCCATCGGACCTGCTGTATCCTGTTTTGCTGATATCGGGATGATGCCGTATCTCGATACCATGCCAAGTGTCGGTTTCATCGAAACGATACCGTTCATGTACGCCGGTGCCATCAAAGAACCGTTGGTTTCTGTGCCAATAGAGACCGGAACAAGATCTGCTGCAACCGATACCGCGGAACCCGTTGAAGACCCAAGAGGATCGATTTCAGTGTTGTAGGGATGTTTGACTTGGCCGTGCAATGAACCATATCCTGATGGCATTTTCTCATCACCCATGAAATACGCGAATTCAGACAAATTGGCTTTACCCAAGATGATAGCTCCGGCATTTCTCAGTTGTGTGACAATCGATGCGTCATAGGGTGCTTTCAAATCCGATAAGGCAAGCGAATTCGCGGTCGTATGCATCTGATCATGTGTATTGATATTATCTTTGATGAGTAGTGGAATGCCATGCATCAGACTGCGAGGACCCTTTGTTTTTCTTTCTTCATCCATTTGATGTGCGATCTTCAAGGCATCCGGATTCAATTCTGCAACCGAATTCAATAAAGGATCAATCTTGGCAATGCGGTCCAAACAGTGTTGAACCAGTTGGACAGATGTGAGTGTCCCTCTTTCAAACTGTTCATTCAAAGATACAATCGTCATTTCATTCATGTGAATCCTCCTAAATGGATTTGAATGTCTGTTTTAAGATATAGTAAGACGCCTTAAGTCGTTCATGGTACGTCGGATAACTCCAGGTTTGCCATGTATAAGAATACATGTCAATCAAATGCGCTTCTTGGAAAGATTTTTGAAAGGATGCACCGATTCTGATGCCTTCGATCGGAATCGATTCAAAGCCATTGAACTCATAATAATCTCCGAGATGCATCTTCCTTGAAGGATCTGAAATATTGAGCAATGCCCAAGGTATCTGAATTTCAATGTTGCCATCCAAATGATAGAAATCTGCCAGTGAATCATACTGTTTTGATTTGGGATTAGCATTACCATGTCTGAGTTTCCCCGTTTCATAACTTGAAAAGGGTAGTGTGACTTGTTCTTCTGGCAATGTAATCGAACCTGACAGTGCCAAGTGCATGGTGTTAAAATATCCTGAGTTTCGATTCCGATAGTGCGCATATCGAGGTAAGACTTTCAACTGTTCTGCATACAGATAATAAAACGAATCATAATAGGCGTCAACTAAGATTTTTGATTCCGACTCACCTTTGATTTGAATGAGAAAATCTGCGGGATGTGCAAAGGTCAAGTTTGTGCCGACGAAAGATGTATTGCCTTGGTCTGGATGCGTCAAGATAGGGATCCAAAGTGTATCATTGTCAAAATCAAATCCATCCGTATCGATCATCACATAGAGATATCGTTCATCCGCCATGATCTTCAACGTAACGTTTTCTGTTTCAAAAAGAGGAGATACATTCAGCCATTCCTGAAACTTAGCATCTGCATAGGAGATACGCTCTTTCATTCCAGGTTCAAAGCCCATCAGACCAAACATTTGTTCGTTGGTCTGTACATTTGACCAAAATGGTCTTCGTAGAGATACATCAAAATCCATGGTATTCCATGTACGTTTGAACCATTCGTCTTGCCATGCAAACACAAGACCACCCATATATCCTTCTTTCTTGATATCACGAATCATGTCAGACAAAGCATGTCCTTGTTCGGTTTCAGTCATGAATCCCTGATTGAATCCAAGATGCACCGAATCATGTGCTTTACCTCGTGATGCGGGTATCCCAAATTCTGCTACCATCACAGGAACACTGTGATAGGCATACAAATCTTTCAAATAAGCTCGGTAGGGATTGACCTTTCCGGATTCATCGATAAATGCTCGATATTCCAAAGAATGATTGATGAACTCCGGATAATATGGATAGACGTGATAGGATGCGAAGAGTCCTGATGTGAATAAGTCGGTTGCGACGATATGTTCAGTATTCACAGATACCATGTCTTCTTTCAGATATGGTTCATTGGGATGATTCAGAGGATCAGTCGTCAGCCAGTTTGTGTAGGATAAAGGACGCATCATACCATATTTTTCCATTTCGTAGGTTAGAATGACGTCTCCAAAGTGTGTCAAAAAAGCTTCAAAAGGGGATGCATCTATTGTTGTTTTGATGTAATTTCCGACATACTGGTTGCGATTCGGATTGATCAAATTGGTATCAACGACAAATTGTGGGTCCCATTCGACACCCAAAATCCATCCGATTACATATTTTGAAATATCTTTGGTATACGTTCCAGATGCCAAACCTCTGCGCTCTGGCAACGTGATGTTACCGTGGAATATATCGACAAGATCCTTACCATCTTGAATGATTGTCAACAAAATCTCATCGTCATTGGCATAGGCATGACCTAATTCTAGTGATATGTCTTCGTTTTTCCAAAGACCTTGCATGAGATACAATGGTCTGCTTTTACCTTTGTTAAACTCATAAAGTGCATCGTAAAAATTTGGTTTCATGGTGGTATAGACTCTGATGACATCAGCATTCATGTCATGAATATGTTTGAACCATCTCAAATATTCTGCCTTGGTAATAGCAAGTTCTCCAGGAAAGTGTCCTGGTTTGGTTGCACCAATGTTAACACCGGTCAGAAATGATGTTCTGAATTTGCCATCTCGATAAACTTGAAAATCTCTTTCTTCTGTTTTTGCAACGAGTTTCGTGTCACCATCGATGTAGATATCCTTACTTGAACCGATGAGTGCGATGGTCAAGATGACAACTGCTGTGCTGATGATGAAGATGGATGCCATCATGATCCATTTTTTGTTCATGTTTCCCCCTATGCTAGTCCTCTAGCTTGATCATATTTTATCACAAAAAAGTGTCCTCAGGCTATCAAAAGAAAAGCCCGTTCTCTCGAACGGACTTTGATTGAACTTATGAACCTGTGACAACTTCCTGTATCATCGTCTGAATCGCATCGATTGCAGTCGGACTTAAGGTTGTCAAAGGAATGTAATTGCCTTCTCTGTCCTTATTGTAATAGGTCAGATTGGCAGTTGCCCAATTCTTCTTCCAAGGATCTGGATCGTTGACATAAGCAACAATGATGTCATAGGCTTCTTCAAGTGCAGTTGCGTAACCCACGACTTCAGAGTTTAAGGCAACCACTTCAGGATCAAGTAGGAAATTGATGAACTGGTGTGCACCATCGATATTCTTGGCAGTATTGGGAATAACCATCGCGTCGATGAATACCATGGTTGTCTCTGGGATATAGATATCAAATTCTGCTTGAACTTGTGTTAAAGTCTTACCTTCTTCAAGTTGAATGTAGAGTCTGTCCAAATAGTCACCGGTATAAGTGAAAGCCATGTCCAAGTTGTTCGCTTCAATGTCACGCTTGAGCATGTCATCGCCCCATTGTGTGAAGTTTGCACCTTGAATGACTGTTCTTGCTTGTGCCAACAATGAAGTTGAATAGTTATTTGGATTTTCACCAAGATAGAACAAAGCGGATGCGTATGCCATTTGTGCAACGTCATACATGCCTCTTCTTGCGTTTGGCAAGTAGGTGTTTGCTTCAAAATAAGCTGCCCAACCATGCGTTTCAAGCGCTTGTTTCAAACCTGCGACGCGGTTGTTATAAATGATACCGAAAGTGCCCCAGAAATAAGGAACAGCATAATCAGTATAATCGACAGTATTGCCAGATCTTGCCAGAGTGGTTGCTGTCATCGATTCGAAAATCTGATCGACACCTTCCATATAGGTGACTGACTGACGGTTTGGAAGCTTTTCATAATCAAGCTCCAAGAGCATATCTTCTTCAACCATCTTTTCAATCATGTAATCCGATGGGATCACGAGATCAAATGGCGTGGTCTTGCTCTTAATCTTGGAATAGAACAATTCATTGGAGTCAGCAACGCTGATCTTCACATTGATGCCATATTCTTCTTCAAACTGTGCTACGACCTCATCATTGATGTACTCACCCCAGTTGAGGATGTTCAGTACAGGACGTGAATCACATCCGGCCAAGCCTATTGAAACAAGTGCTAAAGTTAAAACGACTAACAATTTCTTCATTTCACTTCACTCTTTTTACCTTTCTTTGTTCTTTGTAAAAACTGATATACCATCAAACCGCCCAATGTGAACAATGTCAACAATGTTGAGAATGCATACACGGATGGTGTTAGGTTTCTGCGACCGAGTACTGCGTAAATCCAGATGGAGAGATTATCAAATCCCGCACCTGTGTTGAAGTAACTGATGACAAAGTCATCGATACTCATGGTGAGTGCCAGTAAAGCACCTGAGAAGATACCTGCCTTGATGGCTGGAATGACCACTTTGATCAGTGCCTTGTAAGGCTTGACACCAAGGTCTAAGGCAGCATCCATCAAATTCGGATCGGTTTCTTTCAGTTTGGGCATCACGGAAAGCACAACATAAGGAAATGTGAAGAACAGGTGAGCCATGACGAGTGTGAACAAACCAAAGATGCTGGGGAATATCGGCATGAGCAATCTGAACATCAACATCAAGGAAAACCCTGTGACAATGTCCGCATTCAAAATGGGCACATTGTTGAGTAGCATGAGCGATTGTCTTTTCTTCTTTTCAATCGAGTACATCCCCACTGCAAAGAATGTGCCTGCAACGGTTGCAATCGATGTAGCGATGAATGAGACGATGAAAGTATTGCGGATGGCAGTCATCAAGTCTTCTTCTCTAAAAATGTTGGGATACCATTTGAATGATATCTGCTGGAACGATGATGTGATGATTGACGAATTGAATGACTGGATAGCGATGACAATGATGGAGAGATAAAGCATGAGGAGTATTGAGAAAAAGATGATATTTTTCACAATCTTCATCGGCTTTCTGATGGCTGAGAAATCACGATAGCCATATTCTTGAAGGGTTGCAACCGGATACTCTTTCATGTCGGTCATAATAATGTCTCCCCTTCCTTGTCGAATCTGGTCAGTAATAAGATGGATCCTAAGATGAAAATCAAGATGACAACAGCAAGTAATGATCCATGATTGTAGAAAATGGTCGATGAAAGCAATTTGTTTTCAATGACATTACCGATGAACAAGTATCTACCTTTGCCTAAGAATTTCGGAATGGCAAATCCAGAGAGTGTCGGTAGGAAGACCATAATCGAACCTGTGACGACACCTTTGAAAGATAATGGGAAGATGACTTTCCAAAATTTCTTCATCGGAGTCAGTCCCAAATCGAGTGCGGCTTCTTGTAATGCATAATCAATCTTTTCAAGTGCTGTATACACTGGCAGAATCATGAATGGCAAGTAAGTGAATACCAAGCCAATGAGAATGGCCAGTGGCGTACCTGCAATATTACCAAATGGGGAAAAACCCAAGATTGACTTTAAAATGTTATTTTCTGACATGATGTTGGTCAACGCTTCGACTCTGAGAATTAAATTGGACCACATCGGCAAAATCACGATGGTCAAGATGATGAATTTGTTTTTGAACTTGGACTGGAAAATATGATAGGCTACAAAATATCCAAGAACTAAAGATATGGCAGTGGTCATTGTCGCGAAGACAACACTGTTTCTGAATGCAATCAGATTCTGGCTTTGAGCAAGAATCCGCCAATGGAATAGTGATACATTGATTTGGTTCAAATCCACCGATGAGTCATAATTGGATAGTGCAATACCCAACATGGCCAAAAGTGGAATGAACACAAGAATGTATAGCCATATTTGATACGGAATGGCAAGCACCTTGAAGGTCTTACCCATTGTTTTCAACCTTCATCATATGAATCTCATAAGGGTCAACAGATAATCCGATGGATTGTCCGACATCATAAGATTCATAGGTATTGACCATGAGTTTGACACCATTGATATCGACATCAAGTTCATTGTGAACACCTTTGAAGAGACTGAAGGTCACTGTGCCTTGAAGTTTTGCCTTGTCGAATGGTACGACATCAAAATCTTCAGGACGGATGACAACATCAACAGCTTCGCCATCTGCGAAGGTATAACCTGTACTCTTGAAATCAGCGCCTAAGAAATGAACAGTGTCTTTTTTGACATAGGTGCCTGGAATGATATTGGTTTCACCAATGAAATTGGCGACATAACGATTGATCGGTTCATTGTAGATGCTCTTCGGCGTACCCAGTTGTTGTACAAGTCCGCTTTTCATGACAACGATACGGTCACTCATGGTCATTGCTTCTTCCTGGTCATGGGTGACAAAGATGAAGGTAATGCCCAGTTTGCGTTGCATTTCTTTGAGTTCATATTGCATCGATTGTCTTAATTTCAAGTCAAGTGCTGCAAGCGGTTCATCGAGCAGTAGAATCTGAGGTTTGTTCACGAGTGCTCTGGCGAGAGCGACACGTTGTTGCTGTCCACCAGAAATCTGATCGATCTTGCGGCGTTCGAATCCGACCAGTTTGACAAGCGCTAATGCTTCTCTGGCTTCATTGGTGATTTTTTGATCAATGATTTTTGAAATGCCCCGTTTTGAGATTTGTTTTCCTGGATTTGCATCTAGAAAAACCTGATTGAGTTTTTCTTCTCCAAAGAATGATACCAAATAATCATAGGTGCGGTTTCTTAATCCGAAAGCGACATTTTCAAGCACATTGAGATGCGGGAATAATGCATATCGCTGGAAGACAGTGTGAATCGGTCTTGCATAAGGTGGTAGATCATTGAAGATCTTTCCGTTGATGATGATTTGTCCTGCATCGGGTTGCACAAAGCCACCAATCATGCGGAGTGTTGTCGTTTTTCCACAACCTGATGGACCGAGTAATGTGACAAACTCGTTTTCATAAATGGTCAGATTGAGATTGTCTACAACCTTTTCTTCATCATAAGATTTAGTTACATTGATCAATTCTATCAGTGGTTTTTTGTTCACCTTTAAACTCCTTGGACATTATATTCTTTTCAAGCAATAATTATAGTCTTTTTTTCAGATATTTCAAGTCATTTAATCAATTTTTAATCAGTTTTTTTTCACACTAATTTTGAGTATCCACATGATGCCTTTATAAAGCCATCATTCGACTTTTTTATGAGAATAGAAAATCATTGGTTTTTTGTGAAAATTTTCACTCGTTTTCATAAATACTTATAGGTGCAGCCATTCTAGGTTCTTTTGAAGTTGAAGTTGTCTATTAAATGTATGAGATTTCTATAGGCAGGCGGCAATAGAAAAGTTTTTTTTCTGTTTATTTTTTACTGATAACTTTTTTTATTCACTCTAAATGCACTCCAAATCATGAAAAAATCCCCTTTCTGCTAACATCTACAATTTTCATTTTTTGTAGTGTTAACTTTAGGGGGATTATATCAGATTGACGCGTCAGTTTTTTTTATTGATGATTCTTCAATTCTAGATAGAATTCAAGTTCTGCTGCTCTGACAAACGGCATGATGTAAATGATGGCTAAACCAAATGTGATGATACCTAGCAAATACCAACCAATGAAACTGAAATAAAGCATGAACAGTTCCATCTTATGTCCATCCATCATTTTTCTGGATTGGGTGATGGCATCGTTTGCTGAAATGTTTGGTTGATCAGCGACGATGTATAAGGACATGCTATAACTGAATGCCTTGATAATCCCTGGAATGATCAGTAAAAATGACCATAACACAATGAAGATACTTTGCAAAATATAGGTGACGATTGAACTGGTCAAAGGTTCTTTGAATCCATCAAGCAAGGTGTTGAATACTGGTTTGTCACCTTTTCTGATGGCTGATAGATAATAAATCAACCCCACCATGAGTGGACCTGCGATGATGAAACCAACACCAACCGTAGCCAATGCACTGATGACACCAAAAAC
>DITG01000009.1 GCA_002422045.1 Acholeplasmataceae bacterium UBA6190 | reverse complement strand
CCCGATCATCTGATCAAGCTCGATTTGAGTAGCGATGTAGTGTTTGACTTCATCAGGAAGCGTATTGCCATAATATAGATTAACCTGTTCAAGATGGGCCATGGATGGCGCGTTATGTGTTGTATAGGGTGAGTGACCTGAAAATGTAATCAGCATGGTCATGAACGGTTCATCAAGTTGTTGTATGGTTGATTTCATACTTTCGTAAAATCGAGTGTCGAAACGTTTGTCAATGTCATTTAAACCAAGTTCATGTTGCCCTTTAAACGAATCGTAGCCATAACCCTGATAAAGGATATGTCTGCCATAAAACTCCTTGTAGTTGGCATGAAACGCCTGTGTCTGGTAGCCTTTTTGACCAAACAGGTAAGCCATGGATGTTCGGTAGGTATTGTTTCTGAACATGAACGATGTCGGACCGTCTTCAATCGATGGAATCTGTCCGGTATTGATGATGAACTCGGTGTCGCTTGTTGTTCTCGGATAAACAGGCGTGAAATGTGATTGGAAATCCATACCTTCAGTTTTTAATCGGAACAGTGTCGGGGTGAGTGTTTCCGACAAGGCGATTTCATCATAACTTTCTGCGAGAATGTAAATCAAGTTTTTGCCTTCAAAAAGACCGACAAGATCATGGTCATCGAATGTTTTCGTGAGTCCTGCGTAATAGGTATTCAGAAACTGTTGGTCACCAGGCATGCCGATTGGTGGAATGACTGAATCTGTCAAGTCTCTGAATAGATAGTTGAGCACACCGAAAGACTTGACAAATGTTTCCTTGTGATACATGGTCTGATACAGATAATGCTCGCTGGTGTAAATCCGTTCAGGCGATTTTGGATAATGGCTGTTGAATTGGATCAGTGCAAAGAGTAACAAGGGCAAAATGAACCATCGTTTTTGGATGTTCTGACGCATGATTTGTCTTTCTCTAACATAGAGAAAAAGCATCGCAGTGATGATCAAAACAACGATGATCTGATAGAACTCGAACTTGAACATGCTTTCTGCAGACTCGAAACCTTCTCTGGCGCTGACGATTTCTCTTGCACTGAAAAAGTCGTTAAAGATACGGTAGTAAATATCTTGTCCAAGGATGTATAGTGTAAAGATGATCATCACCGTGATATCCAGTATCGTCGACACCTTTTTTGGCAAAAACGAACTGATCAAGATGAACAAAGAGATAGAGAGTAAAATTGAAAAAACATAGAGTCCGGATGGCATGATGCCTGTTTTCAGTAGAAATGAAATCTCCATCAGCACAAAGAAGGCAAACACCCAACGTTTTTCGCCCGGACGCTTTATCCAGGACATAACGATGTCCTGTTTGAGCCATAAAAACCATACGATTAAACCGACAGATCCCACAAAGACCATCATCTGAAGTATTGCATCCAAGACATTTCTGGTGCCGTCAACTGCAAAAAAGGCGACCCGAATTGTCGCTAAGATGCCCAAAACAATGCTGCCTAACAACAGGCGTTTGATTTCAATACGCTTCATGAGTTCCCTACCCTTATGCCATAGATAACTTTATTATACAACAAAAGGACTGGCATCTACCAGTCTTTTTCATGAACCTGAAGATGAATGATGTCATCTGCTTTGATTTTCTCCAATGTTGAAAGTACGATGATTCTGTGGATGTGATCGATGCGCTTGATCATGCCAAACGTCACTTTGGTATACCCATCACGATAGTATTCGATTTCAATCTCTTGCTTTGTGAGCATTGCCGTTTGTATCAAACGATCCATCATTTCCGTCTGATCATCACTTAAAAGTGGTTTTTCTTGTCTTCCAAGCCTGTGCCTTAATTCCTGTAACATCGAATGGTACCCGACAAGAGCATCAAAAGGTGCCCACTTGATGATGCCACGGTCTACATAATGATTATGCATGGTGACCTCCAATCATCTTGTTGCGTGCCTTGATGGTCGAAGATTCGAATTCGCTGGATGCACGATTGATACTGTTATTGCCAAAACGATTTTTGACTTCATCGACAGCGGCATGAAACTTGAGTTCACGCATCAGGCGTTCCGGGTCTTCAAACATCGAGAACTGATAGATGTGTTGTTCCATGAGATTGGAGACACTGACATGGATGCGTCGGATAGGTTCACCAGGTTCATAGTTGTCATTAAACAGTTTCATGCAGGCCTGATAGATTTCGGATGTGCTTGATGTGGGCTGATCAAATGACATCTGTCTGCCAAATCCGCCTCCGACTTCCTTGCTGTAGCCAATCCCCAGACTCACCGTTTTGGCCACTTTTTGAGACATTCTCAGACGTCTGGTGACATCGTCAATCATCTCAATCAAAATCTGGAAGATATCTGGCACATAATAGTCATGGAAAAGGGTTTGACCTGATCCGTAACTCTTGTGCGTTGCACGGATGTTATGTTTGTGTTGGATCATGCTCATGTCGATGCCATGGGTATGGTAATACAGTTCTTCGCCCAAGATCCCGAAGTTTTTCTTGAGTGTCGTGATGTCATAATGGGCAATATCACCGATGGTCTTCAGTCCGAGTCTGCCAAGATTGCGCTCCATATTGGAACCAATCCCCCACATTTCGGAAAGCGGCTCAACCGGCCACAACTTTGTTGGGACATCCTCATAGGTCCATTTGGCAATGAAATCCTTGGCTTTTTTGGACTCGATATCGAGAGCGAGCTTTGACATCAGCATGTTCGGTCCGATACCACAGGTAGCAAAAAGTTTGGTTTCCTCATAGACTGTGTTCAAAATCAGTTTGGCAAGTTCCAGATCGGTCATGTGATAGTAATTCAAATATTCGGTGACATCGAGGAATGCCTCATCGATCGAATAGACATAAAGATCTTCTTCAGAAATAAAGCGCAAGTACACTTCGATGACTTTGGTCGAGTATTCGAGATAGGTTTCCATCCGTGGTTTCTGAAACATGATGCCTAAATCAGTGGGCAGTTCGTGAATCCGGCATCTGCTGGGCATACCGAGTTTTTTCAAGTAAGGCGAAACTGCAAGCACAATCGAGCCGGAACCTCTGGATTTGTCAGCGACGACCAAAGGGGTTTTAAAAGGATCCAGACCTAGGATCGCGCATTCAACAGAAGCGTAAAAACTTTTCAAGTCGATGCATAAGATATGTCTGTGCAATTGGTACTCTTCCATGGTCTCACCTGCCTTTGTGTCATCATTATATCAATATCAGAGGCAAGGTCAAGAGGTAAAATCACGGTTTTACAATGAAAATGCTCACAGAAAAAACTTACATTTATAATCATGATGAACTGCAGATTAGGACTGATTGGACTTAATCGCATGGCAAGGGAGTTATCGGTAGTCTGTATAAAAAAAGACGACAGATGCACTGTCATCTTATACTAAACTTTGTTTTTTTCAAGCATTTGGAAAAGTTCACGCAATTCAGTCTCAGTCAGGTGACGATGCTTTCCAACGGGGATATCCAAAGTGATGTTCATGATTCTCACACGCTTAAGCGAGAGCACGCGGTATCCGAAATACTCACACATGCGTCTGATCTGCCGATTCAATCCTTCAGTCAAAATGATTTTGAATGTCTTCGGACTGATGACCTCAACGACGCAAGGCTTCGTCACAGTCTCCAAGATAGGAACGCCTTTCGACATCTTTGATGCGAAATCAAACGAGAGCACACGATCGACAGTCACGATGTACTCTTTTTCATGCGCATTTTCCGCACGCAGGATCTCATTGACGATATCGCCATGATTCGTCATCAGAATCAAGCCTTCGCTGTCTTTATCCAAACGTCCGATGTGGAAGATGCGTTCCGGATAATTCATGAATTCAATGATATTTCCGGGAATGGCAAGATCGGTCGTGGATGTGATGCCTACAGGCTTGTTCAGTGCGATGTAAACCCATGCTTCCTGATGCTTGATGGGTTTGGAGTCGACATAGACGGTATCGCCTGTTTCTACCTGATCACCAATGACAGCAAGACGGTCATTCAAGGTCACTCTGCCTTGTGCAATCAATCGGTCTGCCTCCCTACGCGAGCAGTGACCGGATTCACTTAAGTATTTGTTGATTCGGATGCCCATGACTATTGTTTCGTGTAGCAAACCGGTGCAGGGTAGGTTTTCCCCTTGAGATCCACAGTGACAGATTCAATGATGACATCCTCAAGCGGACGGTCACGTCCGTCTCTCGGGCGGGTTGCAATCAGATCAATCACATCGAATCCTTTTGTGACACCACCAAATCCGGCATAGGAACCATCCAGATGGGGTGCATTTTGGTGCATGATGAAAAACTGAGTGGTCTGTGAATTCGGATCACTCGTGCGTGCCATGGAAATGACACCTCTGACATGCTTGAGCGGATTGTCGAAACCGTTGATTCTAAATTCTCCCTTGATTGGGCAGGAAGGTTTTTCGCCCCATCCGCCTTGGATCATGAATCCTGTGATGATGCGGTGAAACACGAGACCTGTGTAATAGCCTTGTTGGACAAGATGGATGAAATTGTGTACTGAATTGGGTGCAACCGATTCAAAGAGTTCCAAGACGATCTGACCGATGCCTTTGACTTGAAGGGTCACTTCTGGGTTTTCTGGATGGAGTAAATGCTGATAGCTCATGGTATATTCCTTTCTTCATGCAATATGTGGACGAGTGTCTTAGTCTAGACGACTCTGCGATCCCTGTGTTTTCTGAAACTGACGGTGCCATAGACACCGGAGACAATCATGAGACTGCCAATCAAATGATAGTATTGAAGCGGTTCGTTCAAGAGAAGCGCACCTGCAATGACAGCAACGATGGTCGAGAGGTTGGAATAAATCGATGTGATGTGTGCCGGTGCCTTGCTGAGTGCGAAATTGACTAGGAAGAATCCTCCGATGGATGCGACTGTTCCGAGATACAAGATGGGTAAAATGAGTTCTAGGTGATTCAAATTTGAAATGTAGCCTGTAAGATTGCCAGCAAGACCCAACTCAGTGAGATAAAGCACATTGAAAATGACAGCGCCAAACATCATCATGAAGTAGGTGACTTCATAGGGTTTCATCACTTTAGAAGCATTTCGAGATGCGATATTGAACAGCGCTGCGGCAAGCACTGCACCAAGAAGCAGGAAGAATCCAAGCGCTTCAAAGGAAATACCAGCTTCCGATTTCGAGAGTTGAATGAACAAGACCCCTGATACGGATAAGAGAATGAACAGGATTTGAACGGGATTGGGGCTCTCTTTCAAAATGACGGCAGAAAGCAAAGTGACGACAATCGGAATGAGCGCGATCATCATGCCAGCTTCGCCGCTTGTTGTCAGTTGAAGACCGTAAGTTTCAAATAAAAAATAGAGGATCGGTTGGAAAAGTGCAACCCAGAAAAGATATTTGAAATGGGAACGCTCAAATCGGATGTCGACCACTTTGAAACGTCTGAGTGTCTCAAATGCGAGAAATGCGACCAAAAAGCGATAAGCAATGAGTCCGATCGGACTGACATAATCCAAAGCAACTTTGGAAAACATGAATGAAAAACCAAAGATGGTTGCAAACAATAGTCCTGCGATGTGTACGTTTTTGGTCATGACCTATCTTGATGAATCCAACGATTCATCCTCTCCTTCATCTCTTGGGTATCCCACACTATGATAACATCTTTTAAATAAAAGATACACAGGAGATCACTTGAATTGAACACATTCATTTTAAAATAATCTTAAAAAAGTAATATTAAAGTATTGACAATAGTGTATGACATACAGTATAATCAAATCGAGGTGAGCACAAGTGGATCAAACACTGATACAAAACATGATGGTTGAATTGAGAAGAGGAACACAAATTTTAGGTGTGCTCAATCTACTTCAATCTAACCAATATGGGTATTCATTGCTTCAGGCACTCGAGAAAAAAGGTGTCAACATAGAAGCGGGAACCCTTTACCCATTGCTCAGGAGACTGGAATCTCAAGGGTTGCTCATATCCGAATGGGATACGAGCGAATCACGACCCAGAAAGTATTATGTCTTAAGCAAAGATGGTTTGGAGGCTTTGGCACTGATCAAAGCAGAATGGCATCGGATCGTATCCGAGATGAAACAATTATTCGATGAGGTTTAGAAAGATGAAAGAATATCTTGCACGTTATGTGTATGCAGTGACCAAAAGACTTCCAGAAGCCATGAGAGCGGAAGTCAAAGAAGAATTAGAAGCCAATATCAAAGACATGCTTCCCGAAAAGTACAACGCAGATGAACTCGAAGCAGTCTTGAGAAAACTAGGAAATCCTAGAGAACTCGCCAACAATTACAGAACCAAACAACGGTATGTCATCTCACCCCTTTATTTTGATGACTACATCTACACACTTAAGATTGTTGCCATCATCTTAGGCACCATCGCACTCGTATTTGGATCCATTGATGCTGTGATTCAGTCACAAGGACTGGGTTTCACTGATACTGTCGGACTCATTTTTGAAAAAGTCATTGGTGGTATATGGCAAGGTGTCTTGCAGGCATTCACCTGGGTAACCTTGATTTTCTGGGGAATCGATTATGCGTCTAGAAATGCAAAAACCAAGTCAGAATGGAAACTGTCTGATTTACCGGATCTTCCTGCACAGAATGTCACAAAAATCAGTCGCACAGGTACTGTGATCGGACTCATCATCGGTACTGTATTCCATGTCAGTTTCATCGTCATCCTGATGCGTTATGTGGATGTCATTGCCATCTATGTGGATGAAGTGAGAATTGTTGGGATCTTGAATGAATCGACTGTGACACCATTTATTCCTTATTTCATCATCTCAGCAGCGTTGATGGTCATCGTAGGGTTGTTCAAATTGTCGTATGGACAGTGGAACATACAGGTTGCAACACTTCATACAGCTTATGAAATCCTATCGACAGTATTATTTCTGATTTTCATCAATCATGCACAACTCATCAATCTGGATGCAGTGGATTACATCGCCAATGTGGCAGGATTCACTTCAAATCAAGTCATGAACGGTATCAATCAGGGCATTCTTTGGATCACCATCGTTTCCTCAGTCGCTGTAGGGATCGAACTGGTTTCCATCTGGATCAAGACACTCGTCAAAAAAGCAGCATAAAAAAAAGCATCCCATCCGGTTTGGAGGGGATGCTTGATTTGTTTAGTTGACGTAAGGACGCTTTTCTTCTTCTTTATCTAAAATGGGTTGTTGGGGTTGAATGTTTTTTTGAACATCTTTTTCCTTAGCAGCATTCAATTCTTTCTGGAACTGTCTGTATTTCTTATAACCGCCACCTGCGTCATAACTGAGATAGCTTGCACCAATCAAGGAAATGAGTAGTAGGATGAAACCGACTGACTGAACACCGAAATCGGGATAGACAGCGATGATTGCCCCTAATGAAATCGCGATGATATGAACCCAAAACTTGGGAACTTCAGATTTCTCACCAAAGAATACTACAGAATTGAAATAGACAAGACCTCTCACATAGAAGAAGAATGCCAGAGAATAACGATAGATTAAACCCCAGACATTGGCATTGCCGATGTCATCTTTCTTGACAATCGCGATGTAGATCATCACAGCACCGATGATGGTGTCAAAAATGATTTCAAGTAAATTGATGGTTCTTAAGACCTCTTTGTTCAAACTCTTCATCAGCGGAATGACTCTGAATAAAGAGAAGATGACAATCGTGATCCCTGTAATGATGTAAACGACGTTAGGTGCGAACATCATGTAGACACCAACACCAATCAAAATAGCAGCCAAAACGAATTTAAGCGCCCAACCATAACCATATTTCATTTGTTTCATGTGATTACCTCCTCATTCGAGTCATCAGTTGAATTATACATGAAAACCAGTGATAATGCAATGTATTGGGTTGTCAATAGAGATAAAGCTCTGTGATATAATGATGTCATGAAG
Source organism: Acholeplasmataceae bacterium UBA6190 (assembly GCA_002422045.1). Classification (GTDB taxonomy): domain Bacteria; phylum Bacillota_I; class Bacilli_A; order Acholeplasmatales; family Acholeplasmataceae; genus Peloplasma. The sequence goes on along the minus strand of DITG01000009.1, from coordinate 2,991 downwards.
GAGATGTAACTGATGAAACGTCGAATACTTGCAGCAACACCTTTGATTTCGCTCTTACTGTTTTTAGTCTCAGGTTTTTATCTGGCCAACTGGCAATTAGGCTGGACATTTTTCCTACTCATACCACTATCATGGATATTACTCACAGGGAATCTGTTCAGAAGACTCAATGAAGTGATGCCGCTGATTGCGCTTGTCTTGTTCTTGTGGCTTGGATTTGGATTGGACTTATGGAATCCTGGTTTTCTGGTCTTTTTGCTCATTCCACTCACCAACATGATTGTGGATAAGAAAATTAATGCCAGACACATGGTTGCCATCTTCGTGGCAGCACTTTATGTCGGTATTGGCATTTGGACTCAAGAATGGCATCCTCTTTGGATCATGTTACTCCTGATTCCCATCATCAACACCATCTTTTTTCCACAGAAGAATGCATATTTTGGGAATAAAGATGATGGATGGAAACAGACATTCAGAAGAATCATCATCGATGAAGAAAAAGACAAGTAAACAAAAGCGGTTCTGTGAACTTTCACGAACCGCTTTTTTTCATGACTTGATGTTGGAAACTTGTTTGTATAATGTTTGAAAATCAGATTTAGAAAATATCAGAGGCACAGGATAGAGCGGATTTGCTTCTTGATAGGCATGATCAATCATACGCTCAAGATGATCATCATGTGGAATCAATATGGATTCCGGGATGCCAAATGTTTGATTGAGTTTCAAAATCCATGAGATGAATGCACGCGCTTTGATCTCACTTGACTGTGTGCTTTCTTCTAAATGGAGCATATCGGACAACAGTGAGAGTTTTTTAGTAATCGATTTGCCGTAATACTTGAGTACGTGAGGCATGATGATGGCATTGGCAAATCCATGAGGAATCTGATGAAAACCGCCAAAGGTGTGAGCGATAGCATGGATGTTACCGACATAAGCTCTGGTAAACGCATAACCTGCATCATAGGATGCGAATAACATCTGCATTCTTGCATTCAAATCATGTGGGTGATGATAACTTTGTTCAAGATGATCATGAATCCGTTGAATGGCTCTTTTTGCTTTCAGGTTGGTTTGTCTTGTTCCAGAGTTTCCAATATAAGCCTCAACAGCATGCGTGAGTGCATCCATCCCTGTTGTCGCAGTGTAAAAGGGTGGGAGATTTTCAGTGAGCAAAGGGTCAAGGACTGCAAGTTTTGGCATCAGATGCAAATCGCTGATGGCAAATTTTTCTTGAGTTAAAGGATTGGAAATGACTGCAGCAATCGTAGTCTCACTACCTGTGCCTGCAGTCGTCGGTATGGCAATCAAAAATGGAATCTTCCGATTGACTTTTAGGATGCCCTTCATCTTGTGAAAGGGAGTCTTTGGTTTGACAATTCGTATACCGACACATTTGGCAGCATCAATCGCACTGCCTCCGCCAAAACCGATTAAAGCATCACAATGGTTTTGATGGTAGATGCTGACTGCATCCTCGACATTTTGAATGGTAGGATTGGGAATGGTTTGATCATAGAGAGAAAACGTAAGCAGTGGATCGTTTAAGGCAATCAATAAATGCTTGAGCAGTCCTGCTTTCACAATACCTTGGTCAGTCACAATCAGATAATTGCGGTACGGCAAAGTCTTCAATTTTTCTTTGAGCATCGGTAGGCTGTTTTCGCCACTGATGATTTCAGGTTCACGCCAAGGTAAGCATTTGGAGATATAAAACAAGAGACGTTGCAACAGCCGATAGAAGAATTTCACAAAAACACCTCCACATTGTTCCCATTTTATCACGTCTGGCTTCAGTTGTCATGTGTTACAATGTAGATGGAGGTTTGCCATGAAAGAAACTGAACTTTATGCACCTGTCAAAGCATTGCTCAATACGATGGGATACTATGTCAAAGCCGAAGTCAAAAGTGTCGATATTCTGGCTTTAAAAGCAGAAAAATCGATTGCAGTCGAATTGAAAACTGCAGTGACTTTAAAGCTTGTCTACCAAGCCATCGACAGACAAAAACTAGCAGATGAAGTCTACGTCGCTATACCTAAAACAGCCATGCAAAGCCATCGTGATCATTTCAAGTCTTTTGAGCTGCTCTTAAAAAGACTCGGGATTGGGCTGATCATAGTACAATCTGATGTTGCTGAAATCAAGTTTGAACCCAAGGTGCTTGACATCGCATTGTCCAATGCAAGAAACACCCGGAAAAAGAAAACGCTCATGAATGAATTTCATGAACGTATCAATCATGTCAACGTGGGAGGTACCAAGGGCAAAACACTCACACTCTATCGGGAAAAAGCGCTCCTGATCGCCCATGCATTGATGAGTCATCCTGGACTTTCAACCATCGAACTTAAGCACTATACACAAATAGACAATGTATCTACCATTTTGCAAAAGAATTTCGAAGGTTGGTTTGTGAAACTCGATCGGGCAAAATATGGTATCCATCCAGACAAGCTAGAAGAGATCAAAAGATATCATCAGCTCATGGGCATGTGATCCTCTAGACTTCAATCTTCACCCAGTCCATGATGTCAACGTCAAAAAGCCCTCGGTCCGTCAACTTGAGCTTAGGAATCACAGGTAAACATAAGAACGATAAAGCGATGAAAGGATCATCAATAGACGGATTCAATCCCATTGTTGTCAACACTTTCTTCATGTCTCTGATTTTTCCACTCACATGAAATGCATCGTGACTTGTCATCAATCCACCGACCTCAAGACCGAGTTCGGCCACGACTTTTCCTTGCATTGCAATGACAATGCCACCTTGGAGTTCATTAATTCGAGTGACTGCAGCTTGCATGTCTTGATCAGAAGAACCCACAACGACAATATTGTGAGAATCATGAGCGATGGTCATCGCAAGCGCACCGTTATTAAATCCGAAACCATGCACAAGTCCAAGTCCGATCAGACCCGTTTGATGATGTCTTTCGATGGATGCAATCTTGAGTATGTCCTGCTTTTCATCATAGACA
>DITG01000073.1 GCA_002422045.1 Acholeplasmataceae bacterium UBA6190 | reverse complement strand
TTCGATGTTGTGAATGATGGTACCGACTGGGATATTCATGATGGGTAGAGCATTACCGACCTTGATGTCGACTTGGTTACCAGAAACGATTTCGTTTCCGACTTCAAGTCCTTTGGGTGCGATGATGTATCTCTTTTCGCCATCTAAGTAATTAATCAGTGCGATGTTTGCACTACGGTTTGGATCGTACTCAATGGTAGCGACCTTACCGATGATGTTGTCTTTATTTCTCTTGAAATCAATTACGCGATATTTTCTTTTTGCACCGCCACCGATGTGACGAACCGTGATTTTACCTTGGTTGTTGCGTCCGCCGGTGCGAGAAAATGGCTCAAGTAGTGATTTTTCAGGAGTGGATGTTGTGATTTCTTCGAATGTTAGTACACTCATGCCACGACGACCGTTGGACGTCGGGTTGTATTTTTTAACCGCCATTTGGTTAAACCTCCTCTAATGTTTCACTTAAATGGTGAAGGCGTCAATCTTTTGACCCTCAGCCAGCTTAACGACTGCTTTCTTGTAAGCAGATTTGTAACCTTCATGTTTGCCCATTCTCTTGAACTTTGGCAAGACATTGATGGTGTTGACTGAGAGAACCTTGACATTGAAAATAGTTTCTACAGCCTTTTTGATTTCAACTTTGTTTGCTTTTCTGTCAACCTTGAATGTATATCTGTTTTGGCTTTCGATGAGCTTGGTTGATTGTTCGGTGATGATCGGAGCTTTCAGGATGTCGTAATATTTAGTCATTGCCGAGTACCTCCTCGAGTGCCTGGACTGCTGCCTGTGTAATCACTAGGTTTTTGCAGTTCAGAATGTCATAGACGCTCACGTGTCCAACGAGCGAGAACGCAACGGTCGGAATGTTTCTTGCTGCCAAGAGTTCGTTGTCTGCAAATTCGGTTGCAACCACGAGTGTCTTGCCAACAACACCGAGGGTGTCGAGTAATTGCTGGAACAGCTTGGTCTTAGGTGCTTCGATTGCGAAGGATTCGACAACTTTCAGCTGACCGTTTGCTGCATGGTAGGACAGTGCGGATCTGAGTGCGAGCTGACGAACTTTTTGGTTCATCTTGACCGCGTAGCTTCTGGGTGTAGGTCCGAAGACGATACCACCATGACGCCATTGTGGAGAACGGGTTGAACCTTGGCGAGCACGGCCTGTGCCCTTTTGACGCCATGGTTTTTTACCGCCACCGGATACTTCGCCACGATTTTTGACATCGTGTGTTCCTTGTCTCATTGCTGCTCTTTGCGCATTGACAACATCATAGAGTGCCTGTTGGTGCGGTTCGATACCGAATACGTAGTCGGATAAGGTCAGTTCAGCAACTTGATTTCCTGATTGGTTCAGTACGTTAATTTTTGGCATGGTAACCTTCCTCCTTATTTAGTATTCTTGACAGCGGTCTTCACGATGACAAGACCCTTGTTAGGTCCTGGCACGCTGCCACTGATCAGCAATAACTGATTTTCTAGATCCACGCCTGCAACGACTAGGTTTTGGATGGTGACAGTTTCATGTCCCATCTGCCCTGGTAATTTCTTACCTTTGAGCTTGCCCTTCATTGCACCCATGGAACCGACTGCGCGGTGATATCTCGAACCGTGAGATTCAAGACCGCGTGAGAAATTGTGTCTCTTGATAGTTCCTTCAAAACCTTTACCTTTGGAAGTACCGGTGACGTCGATGATTTCACCGACTTGGAACAGATCCGTCTTTAATGATTCTCCAACTGGCATGCTTACCAATTCGTTAACTAGCTCTTCGTTAAAGCGGAATTCTCTAATGAAGCGCTTAGGTGCCGTATTGGCTTTTTTCACGTGCCCTTGTTCAGGCTTGTTACTTAATTTGTCGCGTTTAGTTTCGAAGCCGACTTGTGTTGCAACATAACCGTCTGTTTCGACAGTCTTTTGTTGAAGCACCACATTGTCTGCCACGTCTACGACAGTGACTGGGATGAGCACACCGTTAGCATCGAAGATCTGTGTCATTCCTAGTTTTCTACCTAAGATTCCTTTGGCCATATGTTTACCTCTTTCTTGTGTTTACCTTTAAGTTATTTCTTTAATACGATGTCAATGCCGGATGGAAGATCAATGTCCATGAGTGCACTGATGGTTTTTGGGTTTGGATCAATGATTTGGATCAGTCTCTTGTGTGTTCTGCGTTCGAACTGTTCACGTGAATCTTTGTTGACGTGTGGTGAACGAAGGACGGTGAAGATTTCTTTTTCAGTAGGAAGGGGAATTGGACCTTGTACGGTTGCACCAGTTCTGAGTGCGCTATCCACAATCTTCTTAGCTGCCTGATCGATCAGTCTGTGATCGTAAGCCTTTAAACGAATCTTAATTACATCTTTTGCCATTTTACATAGCTCCTTTCGCCTATAATCGGGTATAGACTTGCTCCATGGAAAAACCTGACTCGTAGACAACGGCTATCCGTGTGCCAGCAACCTTCCATTTCACAGCCTGCTCGGTTTTGCACGAGCGTTTCTATTATATGATAAAAAAAGAGATAAAGCAACACTTAGGATGCTTTTTCTCGATGTTTTTGGCACTTTTTTTCTTTCAAAGTATTTAAAAATGAAAAATCGACATGATTGTCAAATAATGGGTGATGATTGGGTTGAATCGGGTAGATTTTGAGATTTAAATCGTTGAATTGGCTTGAATTTGTTGATTTTTTTGTTTTCTAGCAGCATGGACACCCCGATACTTGCCTCGGGTCTCAACATGCTTGATGATCACTGACTGAATGTTAGGCAGTCCGTCTAGGGGGAGTGCAAATGCGCGAAATCCGGCTTTGATGAGTTTATCGAAGATGACTTGATTGGTGAGTGCTTCTCCCATGATGATGTGTTTGGTCGAAATCGAGTAGCTTCTGAAGAACTGATGCATGGCTTTCAAGTCATCCCATAAAAACGTTTTGAGGTGCTTGAATGTCACTGGAGACGATGCGTTCGGATGGTCATCGAGCTCGGCAATCAGGTTGTCAATCCCGATGATGGCGAACTTGAGGTCTTTGAAATCTTCATGATATTCAAGCGCAGATTCTGTTTCCATCATGCATCCGATGTCTGGAACTTTTAAGTTTTCTTGTTCGAAAATGGATTCGATGATGGTTGTCCAGATGGCGACTTCCTTGTAGGCTCTGACCATCGGTATGACGATTTTAGGCGTGACTTGAGTCGTTTTGATGGCTGAAGATATGCCCTTGATGAGATGGTCGATCACGCTTGGATAGTGATCATAGAAGTCAATATCCATGAACTGATTGGAGACAAAACCGATCGTGTCGGAGGGTCTGATGTCTGGTAATGCTATGTAGATATCTTGGTGTTTTAAGCCATTGAGTAGCGTGATGAAGCGGGTAGAAAACTCATCGATGCTCGGAATCGTACCCTTGGTGTGGTAAAGTGCTTCTGTCCGGTAGACACATACGCCAGAGAGCATTGGCATTGATGACATGCGGCTGTGGGATTTTTCATCTGAGATGGTTGCGTATAATTGGATGTGATTCAGTTTGATGGGTGAGGCAAAGTGTTGTTCATGGTGGTAAAAAGTGACCAAATCGTCTGTTTTCGGATCCAAGATGAGTGTGTGCTTGGGTCCTTGGATCAGTACGGAACGCCCGATCAGTCCTGTATGTTTGGTGATTGCAACCGGGATTTGATGACGATTGGCAGTCGATCTGATACCGTCAGTCTGATGCTCGTTTTCAAAGATGAAACCTTGAATCTGGGGTGAGATTTTATTAAAATATCCTGGATCAAACCATTTGATTAGGACCACCGTAGGTTCAGTCAGAGACGATGACCACATGTGAAACAACGCGATGGCATATCGTTTTTGAAGTCTTTGGAAAAGGAGTTCAAACGCTTCAAGTATGTTGGCATCTCCAAGCATCGATCCTGATTGGATCTGATGTTTTCTGTCTTTGATAAATTCCTGGACAGATTGACGATAAGATTCCAAAAAACCTAACTTTTGTTCAAACATCAGTCTGTAGTGGCGCTTTTGAATCGCTCTCGAATAGAAACTGCTCATGGCATGTATCCATTCGACGGCGACTCCCGCCTCAGATCTGAATCCCCGATTCAACGACAAATGCACCATCTGGTCGAATTCGTCTTCACGGTCTTTCACGGTCCTTCGATATAGGTTTGCCAACTGAACCTTGTCCAATCCGTTGACAAAGTCCTTCTCATCATAGACCGTTACTTTCCCAAATCCACACGTATTCCCGTACACCTTCACATCCTGTGATGTCAACTGATGCCTCAAACCTTGTCCCCCCGAACTTTTTTTTATTTTTTAAGATAATGCGCTGCACCAATGATGCCCGCTTGATTGCCTGTTTTTGCAAGAATAAATGGCACAGATCCTGTCTGGAATCTGGCATAGGGTTGGTAATACTGTTCAATCAGATCCACTAAGAATTGTCCTGCTTTCGAAATCCCACCACCGATGATGAACACTTCTGGATCTAAGACAACCGCAAGGATGCTTGCACTGTAGGCAATGGCCTTGGATACTTCGTGGACAACTTGCAAGCCCACAGGATCATTGTCTTTGGCAGCATCAAAAATGGATTTCACCGATAAATGTTCCAAATTGATCGTTGTGTGTTCCGTTTTGGCAAGTTCCTTGGTTCTCTTGAAGATGGCCTTGGTGCCGCAAACCTGTTCGAGACAACCCTTTGAACCACAACCGCAGATTTCATCAGTTTCGTATGGAATCGGCATATGACCAATCTCACCACCGAGTCCGGTACCACCTTCCAAAATCTGTCCGTCGATAATCACGCCACCCCCTACACCAGTCCCCAATGTGTATAAAATAGCGTTTTGAAAAGGACGTTCCAAACTGTTGTTTTCTCCAAGCGCGGCGAGTGTCGCGTCATTGGATACCTTGACTGTGATATGGGGTGGCAAAAACAGTGACATGTTTTTGGCAATATCCATCGTTTTCCAGTTCAGATTCGGACATTTTTGAACAAATCCGTTTTTCACTGGACAAGGTACAGCGAGCCCAATGCCCATAATATCATCAAACTTGAGTTGATGTTTTTGGTTGATACTATTCATTTCTTGTGCGATATGCTCAAAAATCGAGATTTCCTGACGTTCCGTCGGAGTCTTGATTTCAGTGGATTCAATCAGTTCTAGCGTATCTTCTTTGAACAATCCGAGTTTGATGTTTGTTCCGCCAATATCAACGCCATAGATGTAATGTTTCATGTTTGACCTCTTGTTGTGATGCACCTGAAATATTATACATGATACGCGTGCTCTTTCAAAGAAAAACTGCAAAAAATGAAAAAATAAGGCATCCTTTGCAGGAAGCCTTCGTTGAGTTTCTTTTAGTATCTTTGCTTGAAATATTGACTGATGTTTTCCAAAGACTTCATGAGTGCTTCATCTTTTTCGAGTTCAAGATCCTTAAACATCGATTCGATCATTTCTTCATGGAATTCTTCGTGAACCTTGAGTACTTCAAGTGCTGATTCATTGAGTTGTAGATACACTTTTCTGCGATCAGCTTCATCGCGGTAGCGGATGACATAGTTTTTTCTGACCAGTACATTGACTGAAGTGGTCAGCGTTCCCAAAGTGACTCGGAGTTTTGCAGCAACATTGCCCATCGTGGGAACACTCGTGTTCTTGATGGCTTCAAGCACATGCACTTCGGTCATCGATATTTTGACACCACGTTTTTTCAAGACATCTGCCTCGATCGACAAAATATGGTTGAAAACATCGACTAACAATTCATTGATCACTTCTTTAGGAGAAACCACTTTGCATACCACCTTTATGATTTAGAGTACGATATATCCTACGCCAAGAGTACCAGGACCTGCATGGGCGCCAACGACTGGCGTCAGAGGAACGATTTCAACAGTAATGTCTGGTCTTGCTGCTAGGATTGAACCCTTGATTTCTTGTGCTTTGTCTTCGTTGTTTGTATAAGCGATGAATGCGACAACATTCTTACCTTCGATGTCAGCAAGAAGCACTTCTAAGAGTCTCTTCTGTGCTGCAGCGGTTGTTCTGATCTTTTCAAAGGGAACCAGTGATCCATCTCTTTGAACGTGTAAAAGAGGCTTAATCTTTAAAAGCGTGCCTAAGAAACCACTCACTGCAGAGAGTCTGCCATTCTTGATCAGATACTTCAGTGTGTCAACGAGCACATATATATAAATATGGTCTCTTATTTTTTCCAATTTGTCAATGATATCTCTGACTTTGCTGCCACTCTTGATCATTTTGATGGCTTCAAGCACGAGATATGCTTCACCATAAGAGACGCTTCTGGAGTCAATGACGAAAACGTTGACGCCTGGAACCATGTCTTTAGCAAGCACTGCGCCCTGGTAAGTACCAGAAAGCTTCGATGAAATGACGACAGCGATGATGTCTGTATATCCTTCATCTCTTAATTCTTCATAAACGGATGCAATCTTGCCAGTTGCCGTTTGGGAAGTGGAGACATCAATATCAGGATTCGCGACGATCACATCGTAGAATTCCTTTGCCTGAATGTCAACATAATCTTCATACTCTTTGCCACCCAAATTCAACGTCGAACGAATCAATCTGACTGGGTAATCTAGTTTCAGGTAGTCAACACCTGAGTTACCGCATACAACAATACCTATTTTCTCACTCATTTTTCTTTCTCCTTCAAATATTTTGAACTTCAAATATTAAACCTATCTCTATGATAACATAACGAAAGATAAAGTCAACGAAAATGAGTTCTTTTATAATATCTATAAGAGAAATAACATACTCTCTTGGTATTGATCATCATTCGGAAAGAATATCTCGATGTTATTCCTGTTTTTCCCTAGCAAAAACAACCGTGTATCCACGATATTCGTCCGCATAACTCAAACCCTTGAATGTCCATCCTTGATTGACGTATTCATCCAGAATTTCGGTGAGTTTTCTTTCTATACCTACAGCTAAAAATTTGCTAACGATGACAACTTTGTGTTAAATCATATGATCCCCCGATCGGTTACTGGTTTGTTCATATCTTATCACAAACTCGTCTTTTTGATGCCGAATCCATTCATATAATCTCTTTTTATTCCACATAGCCCCAAACAACGGGCAGATTGGTTGAATTCCAGAGTGCATTCCAACCCACCGGCTGACTGGATGCTCTGACATAGATTGTGCAGTCTGTTGTTCCTGAAAACACATGGGTTCCAATGGTTGTCACAGACAAAGGTATCACAAGCGACTCAAGTTTTGGCAAACTGGCAAATGCTGTATCCCCGATTAGGGTAAGTAATGAACGCTCTGAAAATACGATTTTTTCGAGTGACGGATTATTGCGGAAAGCACCACTTTGAATTTGAATGACAGAGTCTGGTATGAAAAATTCTTTCACATTGGTCTGTTGAAATGCAGAATTCTTGATATACGAGAGCCCTTCCGGCAAATTGATGGTCATGAGTGCTGTGCATCCAAAGAATGCATAATCATTGATGGCATAGAGTTGACTGCCTGATTCAATCAAGACTGATGTTAATGCTGTGCTTCCGCTCCATGCATAATTGCCAATGACTGTCACTGTCTTTGGAATGAAAATGCTTTGAACTTTCTTTGCATTATAAAAGGCAGAAAGACCAATGGAGACCAAACCGTTGGGCAAGATGATTTCTTCGATGCTAAACCCATTAAAGAAGGTATATTCTTCAATGGTGATGATCGGACTTTCAAGATCATAGATGACTTGACGCATAGACTCATTATAAATAAACGCTCTGTTTTCAATGGTGATTACCGATTTTGGAATGTCAATCCTTTCAAGCCCGGATCCATAAAAAGCTTGGCTTTTGATGACTTTGATACTTTGTCCAAGGTCAATCGATGTCAGCCATGTGGCATTTTGGAATGCATTAGGTGCAATCGTGATGACGGGATAACCATGAATTACATCAGGGATGATGATATCTGAGTGCTTTGTATTCGCGCCTAAAATGGTCACTTCTTCACTCGAATTGACGATATAATTCAGATGCTCATTGGCACCCATTTCAATCACACCCCATTCGACGGGTCGATTGCTTGGATTCCAATTGGCATGCCATAATGCAGGTTTCGATGCGAATGTTGTATAGATGATAGCAATACTCGCATAGATGAATGCATTTTCATCGACTTTGGTGATGTTATCTGGGATGGCGATGTTGCCTATAGCAGTTGATAGAAAGGCGTTGGTTGTAATCCGTTCGACCAAATGCCCATCGATTTCATCTGGGATGACCACTGAACTGACGCCATATCTCACACCCGTAATGACACCTTTACCTGCTGTGTCAATGACATAATAAAGTTCTTCAGTTCTTCCCGCGCCCAACTGATTAAAAAAGATGGGTCTTCCTCCTGGATTCCATCCAGATTGCCATAATGCACCTTCAGTGGATTGATTGGTATAAATCGAGAGCATGGAACAGTCTATAAATGCATTCACGCCAATGTTTGTCATATAACTTGACATATAGAAATACTTCAAGTTGACGTTGTATTGGAATGCAAAACTGCCAATGGCGTTGAGTAAACTTTGCTGAGATAGATCGACATGGGTGAGATTGGTGGCATATGCAAATGCTCCTTCTCCGATAGTGAATAGATTATCCGGCAAATGAACCCATTTGACCTGATGACCTCTGAACGCATATGCTGAAATTCTTCTGACTGGGTATCCTGAAACGATTTCGGGTATATCCATCACTTGGAGATCATAGTGAGTTGTACCTAGAATCGTGATATCATTTGCTTCAGTGACAACATAACTCAGGGTATCCGTAAAACCATGATCTTTGATACGCCACACGATGGGTCTGCTCATGATGTTAAAATTGGTATTCCAACCCGTCAAAGGTGATGATTGATATGCGTATAAGGTTAAAAGATCAGCTTGATCAAATGCGTTTGCACCAATCGTTCTGGTGCCTTCCGGAATGATGAATTGCGTCATAAAGATGTTATTGGCAAACGCATAACTACCGATACTGCTTAATCTTGAATGGACGCTCAGATGAACCTGTGATACTCTCGAATCATAAAAAGCATAGTTGCCAATGCCAAGCAGACGATCCGGAAGGTAAATAGGCTTATATATATAAGTTTCTGCAAACGCATAGGCCATAATGCTTGAGAGTTTGCTGTTGGGACCGAAGATGATTTCACTCAATCCGTCGACTCTATAGAAAGCATAGTTTCCGATGGTTGTTAGTGAATCCGGGAATGTCACAGAGATCATATAAATGGGGCGATCATCTCGATATTCAAATGCACGATCTGCTATTTTGATGACAGGATATCCATCGATTTGATTTGGAATTATCAGGTTGATTGGATAATTAGTGACAGCAAACCCTGTGATGGTTGCACTTCCGCCATTGACTGTATAGGTGAATAACTGAACATCCCAACGGGCAATCATTTCTAATTCTGAATCATTCATGATCGTGATTGGGAAACTGACCAATTCATCATCTATATACCATCCTTTGAATACGTAATCTTTTCTTGCAGGGTTGGTAGGCGCTATGATTTGCTCTCCAACCTTTGCCCAAAAGATATCATAAGCATATCCTTGATCATCATATCGGAAGATGACTTTCGTCATCGGTGTGACATCTTTGATAACACCTAAGTTGTGGATCGTATCATCAGATAGGGTGATGATCAGTTCTCCTAATGCGTTTAAATTCACGGAAACAATACCGATACCGTCTATTCCTGATACTGTCCCTAGATTTTGTGTCGTTTGATCAGAGTATTGTAAAATCAGTTCTCCTTGATCGTTCAGATGAGCGTTGATGACAAACAAAGATTTGACTGGAGCGACCTGACCGACATTGGTCATACTTGAATCTTGGTGATAGATGATGAGTTCTCCAAGTTCGTTGACAAAACAATGACTGATGTCAGATAGATCACCAATGATGGTATCCACCCATATCTCATAAGATAATACAGTATAGTCGTGAGAATAAGCAAACCGATGAATGTTCATCAGACTTGATACCAGTTCATTGTGTACGAGTGTGATGTTAAATGAGGTCTCAAAACTCAGATGACTCACCTGAATCTGATGTGTGCCTGGCATGTTGAGTTTTTCGATATCAGTTATTGATAACATGTTTGAATTGAGGCTAATGGATTCAAAAGTACCATCGCTTTTGAGAATCTTAACGTTAATCATCGATATTTCGAAGTCCTCAATGATCATCATCGACACAATCGATTCAGCAGCAATCTCAATGCCAACGACTTCTACTTCATCCTCTTCGGGTGTACATCCCGGTAAGATCATCACCCCAATGCATGATAAAATGATGGATAAACCATATAAAAATTGCTTAAACATACGTTTTCCTCCCAATTCAATTGTGAATGAACATAAAAGGTGCAATAGAGTCATTCGCTCTTGTTGCACCAAACATGTATTCGGCTCTTTACTTGTATCTTACATCCAAAGACTTAATCTGACAAGGTTTATTTTGATTTTACTCTTCAATCACTTTGAAGTTAATCCTTGAAGACTCACTAAAAAAATGATAAGCGGTATGCCATAGATCTGAACCAATCCCCATAATAGCACCCCGACTGCAGATACTGCTGTCAAAATGTCTGTAGCAAACAATTCGCCGATGACGTAAAAGTCAAATCCGATGCCTCCAAATAATAAAGAGGAAAGCAGTTGTCCGATGTGACCCAATGCTAGCGTAATACCTGCCATTGCCAATAGACTAAAAATCATTGCAACCAACATGATTGTTTTTTTCATATTTCCCCCGTTAGAATCTTTTATTTAGATTATAACATGGATAATTCATCCTGTATAGAATGAATAAATCTTGGGATACCTATATGATGATGAACCTCAAATATCTTAAATATGTCACGTTGATCTATGTCAATCACTACTTATTCTTACTTCTTGAGGATTGGATCATCATAAACTCTTGGATCTTCATCGATGCCATCCAGTATATCCATATCAGAAATATTGATTTCAAAATCAAGTTGAGTATTTAAAAGTAGATGCTCTTTTTTTGACGACTTTGGTATTGGAGCACCCCCTTTTTGAATCACATATCTGAGTGCAAGTTGTGCTGGTGTTTTTTCATAAAGCTTTGCCATTTCAGTCAACTTCGGATGATTCTCTCATAGCCTTTGGCAAGTGGTGAAAAAGCTTGGATCTGAATGTGATGCTTTCTGCAATATTCAACAAGCTCATCTTGTGTATGCCCGACAAAAAATGAAATTTGTTGAGCGTGAGGAACAATCGAATGATGTTTGAGGATATTTTCGATATCTTTGATCTGAAATTGAGAGACACCGATGGCTGCCACTCTTTCTTCTTTATACAAGTATTCAAGTGCTTTATAGACTTCAATATTGCCAGCATCATAATTACCCATAAGATCATTCATGGGTGTCGGCGCATTGATGATGTAAAGATCAATATACTCGACCCCTAAGTTTTGCAAAGACTTCTCAAACATACGGATGGTTCCTTCATAGGTCTTGATGTGCGGAGGTACTTTGGAAGTGATGAAGATGTCTCCTCTTGAAATACCAGAATCTCTGATGGCTTGTCCGACACTTTGCTCATTTTGATAAATGATGCCAGAATCTATATGTCTGATTCCTAATTGAAGCGCGTTCAACACACTGTTATACGCTTCATCTCCTGCTTTCAACTGATAGGTTCCTAGCCCTAATTTGGGCATACGAACCCCATTGGATAATGTATAGAATTCATGAATCACAGACATGTGTCTACGCTCCTTCGTTGATGCTGATGGTTTTTTTATCACCATGTTTCCTCATTATAACACACCATTCATGCCTCATTTGAGATCGATGCATTGTGTGATAAGTGCGTAAAATGATTGAAATACGCCACTAATGAATGAAATGAGGTGTCGTCAATGAACGACACCATAAACTTACTCGAATTCGTGATATATCAAGCAAAAAACTCAATACTTGTCTTCTTCTGATATTCGAGATAGAAGACTTAGTATCTGAAAATCGCGGCGACTCCAGAATTGGTTGGCATCAACTCTTTGTCGATGATGTATACCTTGGTGCCTGTAAGGAAAGCATGTTGGACCATGTCATCCAGCAAATCATCAGTTTGAGGATCCTCGATCGGACTTTGAATGATTTGCTTGTTCATCATATCAATTTTCCCGGGTAATATCTTGTTTTTTTCAATCAGCAATGTATCGACTCTGGAATCAAGTAAAGCTTTGAGAACGATGATGAGCTGATCTGAACTTTTGTCTTTGTTTTTTTGATTGTGATAGTTGACGATAGATTTGTCTAGCATCATTGTAAACCTTTGATCATTAATTCTTTGTATTTCTTTCAGGATTGCATCTTCTGAAAAATCTTTCCATGATCCTTCGATGGACTGTTCGATGATCCATGGATTATTGGATGATTTTCTAAATTCAAAGTGGTGTTCTTTCAGTGAAACCAAAATCATCGGCAACTTGAGTTTTTGATTCACCTCTTCATCGACGTATTGATTCACGTGTTTGAAAAACTTAGGACGATCAAGTTCGGTTTCATCAGAATTTCCACCGTGACCATGGAAGGTGGACCGTGAAGATGCTCCTCCATAGACGCCATGCGTCTGATACTGTTCTGTATGTTGTGTGCCTAGCACTTCATGCAAGGTTGTTTTGGCATCATCCGGTAATACATAGGGCTCAATTTCATAGGGCGTGCCTAAGTAAACAGCAAAAGATTCAGCTTCAAGTGCAAGCAAGACATAGTGTTCAATGTTTTGGTGATATTCGACCATAGGCTTGATATGGAAACTGTCCGATACAATCGCAATCGGATCAAACTCAACATCTGTTTGATAAACAATCATTTCACTCAGTGTGGCAAATATAGCAAGTCCCTTTTTCGAATGATTCCATAACTCCAGATCATCTTCCATACTTTGTAACTGTGAGATCAATGGCTTAATCTCTCGATTCGAATACGAGATTTCTAGTGAGGATTTGACTTCTTTGACTAGATTCTTAAATACGATGACATCTTTTTTGATCTCTTGGAAGATTTGATGTGTTGGCATGTATAGCGAGAGGCATAATTCATGCGATTGCAATAGCATTTCATTGGGAAAATCTGTGTACAGTTTATATTCCATTTCATTTCTCCTTTAAATGTTTTTCACATAGTCATTCAAATACAAAAATGATTGTTGGTAAAGTGATCAACAATCTGATGCTTTGAGTGGGTTTTTTCCTATGTGTGACTTCATTATACTTCATTTATCATCAATTTTAACACTATTGTTCTACTGGGTTTTTGATGTGTGCACCGATATATACGCTTATATGCTGTTAACGATACCTTCTGATTTGTCATTCTCAATGATGGTGAAAAATACATAAACTTCTGATTCATTTGTCTATATTGAGTATTCAGAATGATGATCTATATTCTCCATCAATCTTGAATAATTGATCTGAACACATCAATCACTTAACAACTAAAATCCGTCATATTCCACCATGTGAGATTTCAACTTCTCATCCAAAACACCACTTAATTAAATAAAAAAAGCCTACCACTGGCTTTATGAAAGAAAGGGTGGTGGCTCCAGGGAGAATTGAACTCCCGACACAAGGATTTTCAGTCCTATTCTTCATCGAAAAATTGAGAAGATGGCTTAACTGAAATATCGTTTCATGGTTATTAGATAATTAGTCCTTTTGCCTGATAAGCAAGTGACGATCAGTAAAAAATGCCCCATCTTTATTGAGTAATAGGGATACTGATAGCGTTAATGATTTTTATGGGTTATCATAATCATCCGTGTGTATTGGAATATCTTTATTGTATGTTTGATTTGAGTTTGATCAAAACTTATAAAAAAAATGATGGGTAGGTAATTTTGAAGGCCTCTAATTAAAGACCAAATAATAAGCGTAAATAAAAGATGATCATTTCCCAAATAAACTGAAATATTGGTGCTAATAATATAATCAAGGTAACGATAAATGCTCCCAACCAAAAGATGAAACCTGAAAATGAAATCCAAAATCCAATCTTTAGATGTCTTTTATAGACTTTTGGATTAGCATTTAATCCCTTTTTTGCTAAGATCATACCAATAATACCCCCTAGGCCTAATAAAGGATAAATGCCTAGGACACCTAAAACAATTGAAGAAATAGCAAGTTTTTTTTCTTTGGAGTTGAGTTGGGATGAATATTTACTGTTTGTCGATTCCTGAAGTTGATTACCGCAAAATGGACATGTGTTTTCTATGGTTGTGACATCAGCTCCACAGTGCACACAATATTTACTCATGTGTATGCTCCTTATATTTAAAGTTTTAAAAACATCAAATATTCATAGGTGCTAATTCTACCTTCATTATACTAAAACTTTTTTCTATATGTGTTTCTAATTTTTATATGTTTTATTAAATATCTTGTCAACTTATTCAAATAAGTTGTTGTTTTGCTTAATTTGTCATAAGTTTCTACAAATTTTGATTTTAAGTTTCTTTTCTAACTCGTTTGATGAATGGTGGATACTTATATTGTTTTGGGTTTCACCAAACATTAATGAGACTACATAAAAAACCTCATCTCTTAAAAAAATGAAGTTTATTGATCATCTTGGAGACACTGAAGGCTCAAATTCTCGTCTCATTAGTCTCATTTGGGGAACATTTTTAAGAGGAACACTCGAAATTAAAAAATAGAAAAAGCTTACCAACGGCTTTATGAAAGAAAGGGTGGTGGCTCCAGGGAGAATTGAACTCCCGACACAAGGATTTTCAATCTTTCATTATAAATGGTAATAGTGTTAGTATTAACAACGGAGTATTTATTTTAATACAACTACTGATTTAACAAAGCACATGTAATTTTTAATAGAAATAAAAAGTAGACATCCATAAGTGTCTACTTTCTCAGGATTCAGTTCAAGTAAGCGTTTAATTTCAGAATTTAGACTACTTCATTTATTTATTCAACAGTCGATTGATATCCGATATACTATATACCTTTTTATTTTTGTAATTGGTTTTTGTATCGTTGAATCTGTTCATAAAATCCGGAAAGTTGTCTTCATATCCGCCATTGACAACTTGTCCAGTATATCGATTAACCAAGTATCTCGTTCTTCGCTCGATGTTTTGATAACTATAGTCATAATTGATCTCTAGATAAGCCTCATTATCACCAAAATACAAAGTAACTTCTAGAAAATCAATATCAGATGCACCTTCATCGAGATACATTAAATGCTCCTTTACAAAATCATCGTCAGGATTCTTTTTGTTGCTTCCTAGGATGAAACTGATCAGCGCGATAGTCAGTATAAACCCCGTGATTGAAATCAGTACAGTCACTCTTGAATGCTTAGTCATGTTAATTCCCCTCGCTTTTTGATCCATTGTAGATGGTGAAGATAGTGAATCTATAGTACTGAAGTGTGCATGATGCTATATAAAACTCACTCTTACTGATTAAGTTAATTTCATCAGCATCAATCACTGTCGAACATATTCATAAATTTATATTAATGGATGCTGTGCGATTCCCCTGCACAACATCAAAGCATTAGTTATATACACTTTATAACAAAAAGACATTTTCTGCAAGTTCTAATCGCTTTTTTTGTATCCTGTTTTTGGACACTTGTCAATTGACACTATATAAATAAAAAAAGCCTACCAACGGCTTTATGAAAGAAAGGGTGGTGGCTCCAGGGAGAATTGAACTCCCGACACAAGGATTTTCAGTCCTTTGCTCTACCGACTGAGCTACAGAGCCTAATAATGGCGGTCCGGACGGGATTTGAACCCGCGATCTCCTGCGTGACAGGCAGG
>DITG01000051.1:4889-57784 GCA_002422045.1 Acholeplasmataceae bacterium UBA6190 | reverse complement strand
CATAGGTTCAAAATTGTTCCAAAAATCAGCATCATTTTGATTTACATAGTCGCTTTTGGGTCTAATGTGATCAATATCCCAACCATAATTATATGGTTTTCCTGAACCAGATGGACGTATTCTTTTTGTTTCATAGTCGCCATAATCATCTCTATAGATATACGAACCAAAACAGTCATTTGCCCATAACTTACTTCCAAATACATCATTCCATAATTTCATTGCTGTGTTTCGATCAATTGTCATGTTTTTACCTCCTTTCTCATTTATCATTAATCTTAATAAAGATCTTTTACACCATAGATTGCCACTTTGAACCCCATATTTAACATAGATTGAGCTGTTTCTCTCAAACTTAATAGTGTAAATAATGATAAATTGGGTCTGAGTAAACCTTCTTTATTTAGTACACAAAGTACAATCTCATAATCATTGCTATTAAAGTCTTGAGGAAGGATGAAATCACTACCTTCTTTCCCCTGTTCTTGACAAGCTCGATCAATGATCTGATTCATTTTATTAAAAAATATACGATCTTGTTTGAAAAACTGAGAAGAATTTAACGCTTGAAAGAATAGGTGACTCATTGGAGCAACTCCACTGTATTTTTTAATATGTACAAACTTTTTATCACTCGTTAAGATGTCACATATTTCAGTATTGTAATCATCTCTAACAATCTTCCGATCTAAGAATATGCCATGACTCTGATGAATTGTTTGTATATAATCTCCTTCCTTTTGATGACAATCGCTAAAATGTAAATCATCAACGGGAATTGAATTATAATAATCTTTTGCCTCACGAATTAACGAACTAGTGATTTGATAGTAATGACCATCAACCAAGCAATATCTATCATCACCAAGACTTAATTCTGCTAATAAGCATTTTTTAAAATTAATAGCTTGATTCTTGTTTTCATCAATATAATGAATCATGAAGTTTTGATTCAATAGTTTTTTTGCGTCGGTATAATTCGCATTCTCAAAAAAGTCATTGATTTCAATATCTCTAAATCGATTGGTAGAATTTCTTTGTTGATATGGATAACTTACAAAATCAATATCAGACCAGTCAACAATGATCGGAAATGCTAAAATGAGGTCTTCATTATTGTGATCATTTAGTTTTTGAACTATTTGCTGGTCTAGGGGGGCTATGATTGATTGTTTCTTAACGGGTTTTATGTTATCGAAGAATGGGAACTTTATTTTGTAGTTCTCTTTCTTGAATTCCTTGTATGCAAATATTAAGTAATCATCTACATTATCAATATTTTGCTCTATTGAACCCTTAAGTGCTTCTTTACCTTGCACGTTTCCAGAAAGATATACACTATTGATGTTTGCTGATGCTCCATTCAATATATCGGTATAGACATTAAATCCAAAATCAGAAAGATTACTCTTACTTGGCATTTGCTCTTGTGATATTTTCGATTTTTTTGACATGCTTCTTCGATGAATTTGACGTATTTGATCTTTATCTGCCATATTCATCAGGGATATGATTCCAAAATTAGGCACAATATAATCTTGAACGAGTAAATGATGACCAAATCCAAATGTGATACCAAAAGTAACACTTTCATTTTCAACGTTCACCGTTTTGATGATACATAGACTCGTTCCTTTCGTTTTTAGTCTATTTTTAAGTTCAGTGTCAGTTACAAATAGATCAATGTCATTAGGCACTTTCTCAGAATAACTCTTATATGCAACAGTATATCCATCTTTATAATCCAAGTGTTGGTGGTTTCGAACATATTCATCATGATTGTGTTGCCCGTTTAATAAATAAATACTTACATTTGACTTGCTCATCAATATATCACCTCATTTTCCATAATAGACGATAAAACCAGTCTTTTATAGAGCAAAATTGTCACAAATAGCAATTATTTAACAAAAAACGACACAGATCCGCAATAACTATGGACTATGTCGTTCTTTTAATCAGTTTTTGTTAATGGTGTAAATAATTACTTCTTTAATTTATTCTTGGTTTCATCAAGTTTTATTTGTTCATTGATGAAGTATCTTTCCTTGATTACTTTCCACATATCAAAGGACATTACATCCTTTAGTCTTCCAAGTAATGCAAGATCAACATCTGGCAAATTGGTAAATAAATAATCTATCGTTGATTGACTGACCTTTTCTCTATAATATCTCATCAGCTTGAGTATTGCTTGTTCAGATAACGCGGATAGGTCACTATCACATATAATTTGATTTACAGACTCTATTTTTAGATTTGATTCAAACAAATCAGCGTTTCTTGAAAAACTTAACATGCATATTTCAGATCTATAGCTTTCGATATTATCATCATTAATATATCTAAGCATCCATTTTCTGTAATCTTTCGCTAATCGAATACGAAGTTTTATGACTTTTTCAATGATTTCGTCATCCATAAAGGGTTGTGCTTCTTCATATTTAATGATTCGACAATTAAGATTTGCACAATCATCTTCAATGATACTCCAATTCTTTTTAATCAAATCTCTTATTAGTGATACATCTGTGATGTGTTGAATAACAAAATTAAACCCTAAGAATGGCTCATTGGATGCAATATGAGCTAATACCATTGAATCAAAGATATGTTGATATTTCATTATAAAGTCTGAATTAATACAAAATATCATTGATTTCATCATATCTAATGAAATTTTAGGGAAGTCTGAAGTCATCCTAGGAATTTCGCCCTTTTTGTAGTTGAAATTATAGAAATCAATCAATTCGTTTCTAGAAAAGCGTTCTATTGCTGTATGATTTTGATGGTTTCTTAATGATTTCGATAAAAGTACAAATGAGACATTGGTAATGACTTGTGGAATATTGATCCAAAGAAATGCTCCATCGGTAATTCCTGAATAGATTAATAAAATATTAGTCTTTTTCTTCGCTGGTATAAATGATGGTATTTGATGAAGGAGATTAGCTCCTATAGGATTATCATCTATGTTATAGATCGTGTTCTTTTTGGGCTCAATGAGCTTCCCTTGTTCATTAAGAAACACGAAATTTGAATGGGAAATAGTGATTTCACCGTTTGTTTTATTGGTTATTGATACCGTAATTTCATAATCTTGATGAATGGAAACATCAAGCACTTCAATTACACACTTTTCATTTTCGATCACTTCATAAATCCGATACTCGTTTTTCTTATTGATTTGATTCTTCGGAACAGTAATCAACTCATCAATGGTTAATTCAAATAGATCAGCAATCTCCCCAATCAGTTTAATATCGGGATAACTGTCTCCATTTTCCCATTTGGATACGGCTTGAGCGGTTATGTTCAGTTTCATCGCCAACTCTGATTGCTGCATACCTTTTTTAGTTCGATACTCTTTAATCATTTTTCCTATCTCTTGTGCTGTATTAATCATTCTTGTCACCATCCTTTGACTGTATTTTACATCAATACAATTTAAAGTTGTTCATTATTCATCGTTGAACATACTCAACCACAGGTTGATTATCACAATAAATAGAAACCGATTCGTTCTTAACAACGAATCGGTTCATTAATCTCTGTAAGATATTCATAATTCAGAATATTTTTTTCAACAAATTTTTGAACTGCTTTTATCCCATATTCCATAAAGACAAAGGCTATAATGGCTTCATAAGCTGTCGCTATCCCACCGACAACGTAATCTTCATTTGATGCAAATATCATATTAATGATGTTTTGCTCCTTACCAATTATGCCTAAGTATTCATTCTTTTCTTTGGGTTGATTAAAGATTGCTACTTTCTCAGGCTTAATTGCTTTGTCATTTTCAAAGGCAATTAATGTTAATGCAAGTGTGAGGACTGCATCACCAATGATTGCAATTGATTTATTATTCAAAACTATCTTTTTTGTAATATCCTCATATTTTTGTGCAAAATCAACACAAGTCATCGCTTGCTTGAAGAGTTCCCTATTTTTAATCACTGACAATCCAGTAAAATCTAAAAATGCCTTTTCTTTAAGTTCTATTGATAAAAATTCATTTTGATAATCTCTTTTGGCCATATGACTCTATTTCGATCTCCTAAAATTGAAGAACCCTTTAATCTTCAATAATATACCACTTGTTTTCTCTTTAATCTTGATGTTTCTTTCAATCTTTTGCTTCTGTTTGAATAGTCTCTGTTCTTCTCGATGTTTTCTCATCTGTTCTCTTTGTTTTTCTCTCAGCATCGCTTGATCGATTCTTAACATCATCACTAACTGATCTTGGACTTGTTTTGCTTTTGCAGTCGTTGACAGTCCTAAAGAGTCTGTTACAAACGTCTTCATCCCCTTCACATCGAGAGTTCCTTTATTGATATCCGAGATAATCGTCTTTAACTGATTGACATTGATTCTGGTGGTTAAATAATCTCTGGAATGAATCACAATCTTGTGATCACTTGGAAGATGATGATCAAGCAAATAATTCGAATAGAAATCAATATTCTGATCCTTATACACATACCCAAACCCTGCCAGTCTCACTTCATTGATATTATTGTTATAGATGGCAATCGAGAAATACTTATTGCCATCATTGGCATTCACTTCATAAGATGAAATGATCTTAAATCTCTTGTTTGAGAAATACATGGCAAAATACTTATTCATCGATAGAATGAGCGCCAACAATACAAATGATAGAATGAATAATACAATCACAATAATTTCAAAATATTCTCTAATGAATGTCATGGCTATTCTCCCTTCTTCAAGAGATGATCAAGAAGTTTGTTCACTTTCTTAAACGTCTCAAGATTGTAGTACTTCTCATCAATTCTAGCTCCACGCAGGAGCAAGAATTCAAGAGTCTCTATCTGATCTAACTTGACCCAACTCACAAGATAATTGAGATCATCCTTAGAGAGATACTGTAAGATCTGATCTAGCAGTTCAAGATTAGAAACTTCAACACATGTCTCACCAATCTTTTTAAAGATGATTTCAGCGTGGTGTTGTGCAATCAGATGTGAATAGACTTGTTCCTGGTGATCTTTGATGGATTGTCTCACAATCTGTGTCATATCGACATAAAGACCTTTAGCAGCAAACAGCGATATCAAATCAAACTGATTGGTCTTTAAGACTGCCATGAATGCCTTCTGGCAGTCAAGGCTTGTTCTTTTAAATGCTGAAGGTATGGTTTTAAAGAAGTGATTGACATAAAGGGTGATTCCTTCGAAATAGCCATGTTCAATGAACTTGAGTGTGATAAATGCGAAGTCATCATCTCTGGGTTGCACTTTCATGAGGGTTTGGAGAATGTTGGATAACTGATACTTCCCAATGACTTCAATGTAATCCACTCTGGTGAGCGGAAGCCTTTCTTTCTCATCCCCTTTGGAGAACCATCTTGCTTTTAATGAAGGTTTGTACTTAATGAGTTCAGCCATGAAATCTTGATAGTGTACTTGATTGAGAAGTCCCCAGATGATCAAACCTGTGGTTTCATCGTCAATATGGAAGGAACCATTCAATTCAGTGTATTTCATGATGAAATCACCAAAGTTATACTGTTTTTCTTCTAAAAGATACTTAATGACTTTTAAGTAGATTTGTTTGGCGCGGTGATAATAATCTTCAACAAGGAGCACTTCTTCATCAATCAAATAAGTAAGCATATCGAGTTTTCTAGATTCTACGATATAGTCAACGAGTACTTTGCCATACATGTCAGGTTCATACATGCGTAAATCTTCTGCGGGTACTTTTTGGATTGCAGGTAATCCTTGATTGACCACTTTTTGATATTCAGAGATCACTTCAGCTGTTTCTTCAGACTTTAAGTTTAGAAGATCATCTAAAGTGATTTCAAAGAGTTTTGCAATCTGAATGAGATTTTGAATATCAAATGTGCTTTTGCCTCGAAGATTTTGTGAAACCGCTGATTTGGATATGCATAATGCTTCAGCGAGATCATCTTGAGTCATGTTTTTTGATTTCAAGAGTTTTTTGATGTATTCCCCTACTTTTATGTTATCGATGATGTCAGGCATGGTATCGCCTCCTTACTTTTATTATATGGGAAAGGGGACAAATATGAAACACGTTGTTACTTAACTGTTAATTAACCTTGTAAATTGATGATGTTATCATCCGTTGATATGATTCTGAGAAGTTCATGTGCACTTAACTCGATTGAAATAGAACCTATAAGGTTTAAAAATATCAAGAATACAAAAGATTAGTTAACGTTGGGTGGATATTTTTTTCAATCAAAATGTAGAAAAAAAGTAGACTTTATTTGTGTCTACTTTATCGGGTACAGTTCATGAATGGATTTTCATTCATTCTTATCGTGACTTCTCTTAACGATTATAGATGGTTTTGAGAAATATCTTTCTTAACTAAGACACCATATGCAAAGATTAATGCAATCAAGGGTATGCTGATGAGCAACATCAATACTCTTGCTACCAAAGGAATAAGCTGATCAATCCCATTGGTATCTACTCTTTGGTATAAGCTTAACGCCTCAAAATCAATTGACAAATGTCGATGTCCACTACCTATCGCATACATCTGACGCGCATAACCTACATTCCAATCTTTTGATACAATACCATTGATGTAATGTTGTGCGAAATCCCACGTGTAAATCTCTCCGTTATTTTTCACATACATATTTCCTGTAAAATGGTAAAGCCCTAATTGGTCATCGATACCTGTATATGTTGGATTGTTATACATTAAAATGACAATCTCGCCTTCAAAAGTTGTTCCTACACGATTCCAAAACAAGTTCATTTCTAAATCGTCAACTTGATGAGTATCAAAGACTTCATGTTGAAATAAAAAGGTATCATCATAAATGTGGATATTGGCTTGTAATGGTAGATCCATGCGATACATTGAGACGAAGAATGATCTGAAATGAGGGTTGTAGATGATCTTTTCAACAAAGTAATTGAAGTCTTTCACTTTGTCGAGTCCAAATCCATTCCATTTCCAAACGGTGTCATGAATGCCTTCTATACCATATTCAGATAGAAAGTAGAGATTCATTTCATCTGCAAAGATCCGATAGTCACTTGAAAATGTTTCAAGTTCAATCATTTGACCTGTAATCCAGTTGATTTGGTATAAAGTTGAACTTTGATCAAATGATCCATCGCCACTGATGAAATAGATATCATCGTCAATCATGACTGCTTGTTCAATTATAATATCAGAAGTCGATAGAATCCTTCTCATCTCTTGAAGTGGCTTTTGCAAGTCATAAATCAAGAAATCTTCATAACCCGCATGATACCCAAGCAGATACTCTTTCTCATCTCTGACAAATGGTTTGATATCCTGGAATACATTCCAGTTTTGTTCCTCAATCTCGATGCTTTCGATTTCCTTGATATAGGGTACATCATCAAGCATAAAGTAATGTGGTTCGAACATGAAGGTTGTAAAACTTAAGAGTAACAAGGCTGATAAAGTGATGATGAAGGCGGTTTGTCTTTTTTGAAATTTGAAAATATAAAGCGGCAGAAGTGTTAGAACCGTGAAGAAAAGTGCATAGACAATAGAAACATACTGGGGTTGAAAGAATAGAAAAAACTGTAATGCTATTAAAAACAGTACATAGATCAAGACTGGATATAATAATAGTCTTAAAACCCAGTGTTTCTGTTCATAGATGACTGGACTTTTGACTTCTTCAATTTTATGCATCGTTTGCTGATTGAGTAATAATTCATCCACACTGACACCATAGATGTTTTTAAGCGCAAGCAGTGTATCTAAATTGGGCGTATTCATCCCTTTTTCCCATCTTGAAACAGCCTGATAGGTCACTCCCACCCGGTTGGCAAGTTCTGCTTGTGTCAACTTATGTTTAAGTCTTAACTCTTTTAGGAGTTTCCCCACTTCTTCATTTCTCATCGTCCCACCTCGACAGTCATTATATGTGTAAGTGAGCAAGAAAGCAATCACACCGGAGTATTTCATCACTCAATCAGATATTGAGTGTCCATTGAGTAATCATTTCACGTATGCATTGAGACTTTCATCACCCATTAATAATGATTCGACCATTTTCACATTTCAACCTTAAACACTATACATCAAAAAAGATCCTTGTTTTCCACAAAGATCTTTTTCATCATCTGCTTCTATTCAGTTAAAACATAATTAAATACAACGGGTCTATTGGTGTAATTCCAGAATCCAAACCACGTTTCAGGAACTAAACCTCTTTCTAATCTGATCACAACCAAATCAGACCCCATGACAATCCCACCTTCAACAAACAAAACACTTTCGGGAATATATAGACTCAGTAAATCATCATTATCACAAAACGCATGTTGACCAATCTTTTCAAGACCATCCGGTAACACGACATCGACCAAACTTGTTGAACAAAAACTATAACTTCCAACCGATTTCAAATGGATCAGTGATCTGATATTGATTTCTTCTAAAGATTTGCACTCTGCAAATGCTTGGGTATGTATAAATTCAATCGAAGTCGGTAATTCAATCGAAATGAGTTCCACATGATATAAAAATGCAAACGAACCAATTTCAGTCACTTGATGTGTTCCAATCATTTCAGGGATGATGATGCTTGTTGCTGGTCTTGAACCAGCAGCATCCACTAAGATTGCTCTACCATCTGTGGTCTTTGCATATAAGATACCTTCATGCATCACTTCTTCTTGATAACCGAAGACTATCGTAAATCGTGTGTTATCCCATCCCTCTTCAAAAAGATCACCAGGTACTAAGCCCTTCATGTAGATCACATGCTTCACAAGCATATAGGAGGGAAATGCATTCGCTTTCATTGAAACCACTGATTCTGGGATGATCACATGAGGTAATCTAGATTGATCACCATATAAGTACATTCCAATCGATAAGAGTCCTTCGGGAAGTTCAAGACTTTCTAAGTTATTCATTCCAACAAAGACGTAGTCATTGATGACTTTCAACTGACTACTTTCTGAGCATTGTATACTTTCAATGGTATAAGCACTCGAAAATGCATATGACTCAATCGTCTCAACAGAATCGGGAATTGTAAAAGACTCACTCACTTTAGATGAAGGATATCTGTATAACACTTTCATGTCTTTAGAATATAGGACACCATCAACTGAAGTGAAGTGTGTATTATCTTCATGAACATCAATATTTTCCAAGAGGTTGACATATCTGAAAGTTGTAGGATCAATGAAAGATACCTTTTCAGGTAATTCAATCGTGATCAGTGCTGTGCTAGAAAACGCATATTCACCAATCGCCTCCAATGCACTACCCTCTTCAAAAGTGACAGTTTTAAGATATAGTAATCCATTTAATCCATAATGATCAATGAAGGTTACTGATTTGGGAATGACCAAGTGATTGACTCTAGATTCAAAAAACATCGTAGACTCAATACTCGTGAGCGATGATCCGAGTTCGATGGTGATATTTAAATCAGGAAGCATCCGCATGAAATATGAACTATATCCCAATCCACCAGATGCAAACTTGATATCACTCAGTGTTGATGGAATATCGAAAGTGAGTCCACCGAACAGTTCAACTAAACTTAAATGAATACCACTGGATACAGTCATCATCTCAAGGGCATTTGAACCGTAGAATACATAATCTCCAAAATCTTTGGTCGCATCCATCATTTCAATGGTTTTGAGTGAAGTCATATTTGAGAATGCATAATCATCCACGTAAAGGACATGTTTCCCAAGTTTCAGTGATTCTAGTGTGTGGTTATCCTTAAATGCACCCTCAAGTACCATGAGCACATCCAAATCAAGTACTTGATCTGGGATAGTGAGATCTATAGCGTTGCCACCATATGATTTTAGGTATGCTCGATCATTGATGAGCCAATAGGTAACATCATCTAATTCATATGACCAAACTGCGGATAATCCGTGATTTCGAGTGACACTGTGTGTGTAGGTTGTGATGACATCAACTTCGTTTTCTGTCCATCCTAGAAATGTCATGTGATCATCTGAAAGAACAGGGAGTGTGATGACTTCACCAAAATTGACACTTAAAAACTCGGGTTCTTCTTCTAATGAAAGTAAAGCTAATGTGTAAATGTTAGGTGTATATGTTGGTGCAATGATGATATCCATTGCAGGCATGGTTGCAGGTAGTGTTTGGCTCCATCCGGATGATTGATAACCTATACGTTCTGGGACAGCGATGGCACTGATGCCCACTGAAGAGCCATAAGGAAGTGTGATGATGATCAAAGGATTCCCCTCATGATCGACATAAGTGATGGAATATAGATTGACTTCCCATTTTGCATAAATGGTGATTTCTGTCGAAATGATGCGATCAAAGTCAAAGGGAATGACTAAGGAATGATCATACCATCCAATAAATGTATGGCCATATCTTTCTGGATCATCGGGTCGATCGACAGTTGAGTTTCCATCAACCCTGATGGACTCAATCCTTGTTCCACCATCGGTATCAAATGATACTTCAAATCGCTCTTTACATCCCATCAAAGATAATCCTAAAATGATAAAACCCAATAATGTGAATACTTTTTTCATGATTGAATCCCCCATATGACCTGTTGATAAACTCATTCTATCACAAAAATTATTTTTTGTTATTATTTTTTATTATTATTTATTTATTTTTAGTTATTCTTTGCATAGATTTGTGTGTTTCCATCCATTTATGAGTCATTCATTCCGTTTTTACCTTAAAAAAATACCCGTGCACTCACGCACGGGTACACTACGATTCATTTTTGTGGTCGCTTGCAATTTCCTTTGAATGAGCACTTATCCCAGTACATATCATCATCTGCGCGTTTCATCATTGTATCCGGATTCCTATCAATATCCTCTTGGTAAACCGATGTCCCCATTGAGATTCTAAAATCATAAGGCAGCGTTTCATCATAGACTTCGATTTCAGATCTGAATGCAAATGTCATCGTCTTAAATGTCAAGTCATCCATACCGATCACAAGACAACTGAACTCATCGCCACCAATCCGGTAACATGCTCCAAAACCTCCAAAATTGGATTCGATCAGCTCAAACCCTTTCTTGATGATCTTATCGCCTTCCTGATGTCCATATTGATCATTGACCTGCTTCAAATAATCCAAATCAAAATAGATCAGTCTCAACTGTTTCTTCAAAGTGTCATCTTTAAAAAAGATGTCATAATCCAACTCAAACTTGAGTCGATTCTTCCCGCCAGTCAGCCAGTCTTGATAGGCTAAACGCTCATAGAGTTCCTTTTCGTAACTGATTTTCAGTCTGCTAATGAGATATCTGACATAATTAATGAGCATCAGTATCATCAACAATCCAATACCGGTCAGTGCAAACACAGACGTATTCTCGAAGTTACCCAGCAAGAAGTTGATCAATTCAAATAACACAAAGACAAGTAAGAATGAGAAATACTTCATGACTTTTCTTGCCTCTAGACTCTGATTTCTGGTTGCTTCTAAGACGAGTGTGGTAATGACTAAGATAATACCCAAGACAAGGAATATCTGAGTGTATATGACTGATTCAAAATAATCAGAGATGTCAAACGCATGAAAAACAGTAATCAAAACGGACTGAACGTAAAATATGCCAATCAGAACATGATAGAGATGTTTATATTGTGCTACAACGTAATTTTTCAGATAATAAAGCATCGGTACTGGAAATATAGCAAGCGAAATATAGGCTAGTGAACCGATGATGAATTCATTTCCCGTAAACCATTGAATCGTTCGAGATTCTGCAATGATCCAAAATGACAGCGTGACAGCAAACAATCCTAAATAGGTGTATCTCAGTCCTTCACCCTTCTTGATGAAGAAACTTGCGAACATCATCAATAATCCGGTTGTCAGTACAAAGAGTCCAACAGCAAGTCTATACCCATATGTTCTGAAAATATGCGCATACAATTCTGCGGTTTCTCCAAAATACAAATAATTGATGGTGCCAGACATAGCATCATAGGGTGATACGAGTGTAATCGAAATGGTTTTTCCTTCGCTGTGCGCAGGCACTTCGACCATGTGCCACATGCTGGCATAAGGTGGAAGTTTTGAATCTTCTTGGTATTTTTTCTCATAAATGATGAGTCCATCCACTTCGACTGTCAAATCTTGCAAGGATGTTCTGATCATTAATGTCTTCACGTCATGAAAATCTTGTGGCAATGTATTGGTGATCACTAAAAGATCATTGGCACCAACATCGAGTTTAAAGGGAATACTATCGATTGGTGTGGAAACCGTGCCATCCATCCAAATCCAACCCTCATTGAATGTCTGGGGCTTATCAACAATGAATCTCGATGCACCAGAAGAAAACATCAAGGCTAAAATGCTAGAAATCAGCAAGAAAAAACCTAAAATGATATAGGGTCTATAGGTATTGATTTTTCCCATTCCAGCACCTCCTTTGAATTCCTTAATTCATCATATCATATTCTTTTGAAAAAAGAAAATCAGGTGATAAGGACACCTGATGATTAATTGAGTTTGACATATCGAATACCGTAAGTTTGATAGAAATTGCTTTCAACCAAGACCTTGTAGGCTCCCGTTTGTAGTTGAAAAATATCAGTAGGTGAAGTGATTCTAATCCCCATGCTATTATAGATAAAAACATTCATGAACATACCATTGGTTTCTATAGAGTAAAGTCCCGCTTCAGTGATGTTCAATTGAAAGACGTCTGATTTAAACCCTTGAGAGGCGATGAACCCATAACTCATGAATGGTCTTAAGACATAGGGTGTTATTTCTGAAGCGCCTATGGTGTCATCATTTCCAAGAATCAATGAGAATGACAAAGGTTTTGTCAGTATGATGTAGAATGGATGATCTGCTTCCATTGGTTTGAATTGGATGCGACTGTAGTCGGAAAATGATGCCGAGTAAAAACCATCTGGTCCATGAATGTCATCGATGTGTTCTGTCAAGATGATGTAGACCATCGCAATTTCAGTATCAAAGGTGATATGAACGGGATGAAATTCTTTGCCTTGATCAATATCGATTTCACTTTCCGTATATTCAATAACTAAGAAAGTTTCTCCGATCTCATAGTCAAGTTGATCCATTTGATAGATTGCTTCATTCACAAACACAAAATTGGTTTTGCCAATCACCAAATATACATCTTGAGCTTCTTCAATGGAAAACGCATATCGAGCTCCATGATCCAGACTACTTGTAAGTTCCAAAGGGTTCCCAGATGCATCCATGAGAAAAAAATCATTATAGATGACTTCGATCACATAATCTGATGCTTCAAGATGGTATCTCGTATATAGATCATACGCCATGGATACGGGTTGACTGTAGCGATGTCCTAGACTCATATATCCGGTGACATCTTTGATGCTTGTTGCATCAGAACGGATGATATCTTCTAAAGTGATTGAAGGTACTACACCAATTAAAAACTGATAGATTTCATGAATCTCAAATGTCTCTGTGACAACATCGATTTCAATACTGACCCTATTGGAATCCACTCGAACTAAGATTTCAATCGGTGTGTCACCTTGTCCGCCTTGAAGACTGATGTATGTCATCAAGTTATTCAGTGTCTTTTGATCCAATTGACTGATGGAAGATAATGTCGTTTGAATGCGGTATCCTAGATCATTTTTTGAATAACGTGTGGAATCTGTAAACTCTAAATCGAGTAGTTCCGGAATATATAGTTCTCTGTATCCTAAATGGTAGAAATCGCCTTCTTGAACCAGGTTAACCCAAAGCTCTTCACTTTTTAGATATGCTTCAGTATATTCATATTGAAGGGTTTTGATGGTTTCGATGATATAAAGATCATCAACCATATGCGTTGACCGGTAAACGAATAGATTACCTAAGAATCGCTCATAATTCACCGAATATGTCTCACTCATTTTTGCGGACTCAAATGACTCTATAGCTGCTAGCATTTCAGTTCTCACTTGATTTGAGATCGCAATTAGTTCTGCTTCAGTAGGACCCTCTTCAGTTTCGATGACGGTTTCTTCGGGTTCTGTTGGAATAGGTTCTGTCGGTGTGCTTTCAAAACACCCCGAAAGTAAAACGAGTATGGATAGCATAAGCCATCCTTTGTAGAATTTCATGTGATTTCCCTCCCATGATGATTGATTTTATCTGATCACAGATTGTTGATCTGAGATTTGATTGATTTGAAATAAATACTCTCCAATATGAACAAATTTGGTCGGTAGCCAAGGGTTATCGAGTTCAAATTGATAGATTTGATAGCCTTCATAGATTTGAATGTTTCTTCCGATATCTGAAGGTAGTGTCGGTGTTGAACTGACATTAAATTTTAGAACTTCGTGATTCCCATCAACAGTACCTTCATAGATGTATTGAAATCTTTTCAGTGTGACACTACCTGACCCTACTTCAACAAGGCGAAGGTTTCGAAAAGACATGAGTGTTGCACGGCTTGTGATTTGATAATCTGGATTTGTATCCACTTCATGTCTTGCTCTTTGTTCCTGAAGTTTAAAGAGTTCATCAACACCTTCACCATTCAGTAACCCATGTTTATCATAAATCAGTTCATGTGAACACTTGGGACATTTCAAGCGATCATATTGTGCTTGCAAGCCTTCATGCAAACACTTGGGACACTGATAAATGACATTCTCTAGATTCGCAATATCATTTTTTTTGTATGTATACATTTTCTCTTTAGCAAACGCTGAAGAAGAGACATAAAGCTTTTCACAAACCAAATGATAAATCTCATCTAAACTCATGGATTCAATCTCATGTTGTTTTGCCATGATAAATTTCTCAGTTTCAATCCGTCCTCTAAAGGTCTTTTTCGACCATGGAGGATTCACGAAATAAGCACCCTTGTGTCTGACGATATAGACATCGACATTCGCCTTCTTCAAGAACTTCGCAATTGCAAATGCTGGCTCTAATAAAGTGCCTGTCGGAGAGATCTGACCTTCTGGAAATACAGAGATCAATCCTTTGTTCTTTAATATTCTAAAAGCTTTTAATGTAGCAACCGGATCTGCTTGCATCAGACTCTTTGGAATGGCTCTGGCAAGCCGTAAAAAGAATCCCGTGACAGGTTCATAAAACATTTTGCTGGCAGCGAGATAGGTGACTCGATGCGGATAAAGAGCTGCTGTTGTGTAGATAAAATCATAGAAAGATGTATGATTGGAAAGTGCAATCGCAGGTCCTTTGATTCTGATGTTTTGTGTGATGCGTTGACCCTTGAGATAAGCGAAAATCTTCACGAGAAATCCAAGAATCAAAAATAAGAATAGGTTCGGTCTTTTCATGAATTAAAGTTCTTCAATGAGTCCTTTTCTGGAAAGTTCGGGATGTTTGATCGCTTCAGCAATGTCGTGCTGTTTTTTGGCGTCAATCTTGTATTTGGTTGAAATGAAGATACCAATGCCCATAAAAATCAGTGGGGCGAGCATCATGATGAGTCTGATCATCAGTGTTGCAGAATCTGGTTGACTGACGACCGCAGGTCCACCAAGCACTTGTTCCTGGAATCCTGCAAGTCCGATCAAAAACATCACAATGGCAAGTCCAATCGCTTGTGCGATCTTGTTGATGAAATTGGTGAATCCACTCATTTGACCATCCAAGCGATCGCCGAAAGCGATTTGACCCGCATCAACGACATCGCCATACATGGTGTGTGGAACTAGTCCTGGTCCTGATATACCAAAGCCCATGAGTGCTCCAACCAAATAAATCACCAAGGGATTCACATTGGCGGGAATCAGAGGAATGAAAAGAGCAGTTGCAATCCATAAAAAGGCGCCGAAACGATAGGCATACGTTTTACCTTTTTTCTCAATCATTTTCAAATAGACAGGCAGTGCGACAATTTGCATGGAAAACATCAGTGCAGCAGAAATCAAACCGACCATGGTTGCTTGACCGCTGGCTGTCTGATCTTTGGTGATGAAGAAATCCACATAGAAAAAGAAGAGTCCGCTCATGATGGCCATGGACATCTGGAGCACCAAGAACATGCCCAGATATTGTCTAAATGGTCGAAGTCCCAGAGGTTTAGCCATATCCTTAAAGGACAACTTGGCTTGGACGATTGGCGTCTGAATTTCTTCTCTTGCAAATAAGCCTGTGAATAAAACCGATAATCCAAAGAGAAGTCCAAATGACAAACTCATCACTTGATAGCCAATCGCCTTATCTGGGAAAAGCCCCACGACAATTCCTGGAACAGCGACACATATGATCGATGAAAAAATGGAAAATCCTAAACGATACGAGTTGAATGATGCACGTTCCTGATAATCACTGGTGATTTCTGAAGACAGTGAATAATAGGGAATCATGACTGATGTTTGAACGGTTGTAAAGACTAAGTAGGATAACAGTACAGCAATGATTCTGAGGCTGACTGCTGGAAATGCAAAGGGGAAAAATAGGAGATACATCGAGATCAGAACGAAAGGTGCTGCAAAAACCATATAGATTCTGCGCTTGCCCATCTTGGATGACGTGCGATCTGAAATGTGTCCCATGAGGGGATCGGTGATCGCATCCCAGATGCGTGCGACCAGCATGATGACACCGATCCAATAAGGTGATATACCCACTGTGATTGCAAGAAATCCCGGATACAGGAAGTTCACAATATTAAACGAACCTCCGCCAAAAATATCAGCGGAAGCAAATGCAAGTTTTCTCTTAAGCGTTTGTTGTGCCATGACATACCTCGTTTTCATGTTCGTCTTTATGTTCATTATATCTTAAAACAGTGGTTAGAGTTACTTCTTGATGGCGTATCTTAATTTTGCAGAACGAGCTCTGCTGTTGGAAGTTTGTTCTTCCATGGTGGGTCTGATGAATTCATCAGCGATTTCTTGATATATGCCTTGTCTGAAATAATACTGGAAAGATTTTTTGACGAGTCTGTCTTCTCCTGAATGAAACGATAAAACAGCAACCTTTCCGTCCGGTTTCAGTGCATGAGGCACTTTTTCTAGAAATTCATAGAGCACATCAAACTCTTGGTTGATATCGATTCTCAGTGCCTGAAAGGTGCGTTGAGAAGACTTCTTGATTTCTTCACCTCTGGTGGATACCGGTAAGTGTTTGAGTGTGTTATTGATGATCTTGCTCAAATCAGTGGTCGTTTCAATCGGATGTCCTGATTCAAGATGCACTCTGATGCTTTTTGCAATCTGCTTTGCATAAGGTTCGTCCGCATTTTCGATGAGCATGCCTTCGAGTTCATCTGCAGTGAGCTGAAGCAATCTCAAGTGTGCTGGAATACCCACATTCGGATTCATTCTAAGATCGAGTGGACCCTCAGTCTTATAGGAAAATCCTCGATTTGGATTGTCGATTTGCATGGATGACACACCAAGATCTGCCAAAATGAAGTCGAGTGGACCCGATTCGATGATGACCGAGTCAAGGTCTTTGAAGTTAAAATTGAGCGTAGTAAGTATTTCAGAGCCATAACCTAACGCTTCAAGTCTTTGTTTGGTTTTTGGTAATTCGATCGGATCTTGATCGAGTGCATACAAATGACCTTGAAAGTTTAACTTTTCAAGGATTGCCTGGGTATGTCCACCATATCCGAGTGTTGCATCGAGTCCGATCTGTCCTGGTTTGATGTCTAGAATCGAAAGAATCTCATGCACACAAATCGGCCGGTGCATGCCTGCCGGTGTATTGCCTTTTTGAATGACTTTTTGGATGGTTTCCTGATGTTGATCTGGATTCAGTTCCTTATATCTGGTCTCATATGTTTTAGGATATGTCCCTGAATATCGTTTTCTGCGTTGATGTTTGACTTGATCGTCCACGTTAATCTCTTTTCTATGGTTTATTTGGGTTGTATGTCTCTTGTGATGAGTTGCTGATACAGATGAAAATCATAAAACTTGACGACTTTGAGACCGCGGAATGTATTCATACGTCCAGCATAAGTCTCTTCAAGTTTGAAATGTAGTCTTCCGGAATGAGTCGTTCCTTTGGTCAGATATCCTCTTTGAAACTTGGATTTGAGTAGATCGAGTGCCTCTTGCATGTTCGGGTGATATGGGTATTTGACAGACTCAAAGTATTCGAGTGCTTTCAAGACATCATAAAACCAGCGCGTAGGATAATGGAAATCAATGATGCGAGGAAACATAGGTTCGTGTGTGGATTCACTCAAGTAAAGATGCTTCTTCAATAAGAACAGTTCTCCGGATTGGATATGATCTTTGAGTGGTTGGTTCAATGCCTGATAGCCATAGCGTTGATAGTCAGACATGGCTTCAAGTACCGAAAGTGTTGTATGCACTGAACTCTTTTCTGATCGCTCATCTTGGCAGTTCCATCCGCCATCTGATTGACGGTGATGCATCAAGTAGACCATCATCTCATCGATGGGTTTTGAATCATATCTTCCGTAAGCCAGCATGCTCGCCATCATAGCAACCACGCATACATCGTCTTCTTTCCACATCTTGTGATTCCACATGTGATGAAGAATGGTCTTTAGACCTTGTTGATAGATGGGGTGTGCTGGATCGATTTCCAGAGACTTCAAATCTTTTAGGGTATAGAATGTGGAAATCCATTTGGGACCATAGATGCCGCCACCCCAGGTTCCTGTGGCAGGATCAAATGCTTGAAGAAATTTGCTGATCCAACCTTCAGTCACATAGGGCATTGGATGATCAAGTAAGTAAACTTCAGTGAGTCGATTCACAGAAGGATCGCCTGACTTTAACCAATCCATCATCTGGATTTTTGACATACTAGCACCTCGATTCATGATCACTCATCATTTGAAATTATACCATAATGCGCATGTGTAAATGTGATGCTCCTTGATTTCATGTAAA
This sequence comes from Acholeplasmataceae bacterium UBA6190, assembly GCA_002422045.1. Classification (GTDB taxonomy): domain Bacteria; phylum Bacillota_I; class Bacilli_A; order Acholeplasmatales; family Acholeplasmataceae; genus Peloplasma. The sequence continues at coordinate 38,935 of DITG01000051.1, read as the reverse complement.
ATCTATGCAAAATCAGGGCTTATTAAGTGTTCATCTATGATGAAGGGTGTATCATGGTTTTGAAGGTTGGAGATACTATGGCTGATTTTTATATGCATGCACTGCTTGCTGAAGACGTAAGTCGCACATCAAAACTCAAACTGAATCCGCATCTTGTCAAAATGGGAGCCCAAGGTCCTGATCCCTATTATTTCAATGCTCTGAATATTCATAAGATTCAGTCTTTAGGACTTGCTGATGATATGCATGATCACAGGATTAATGATATGTTGATTTCAATGCTCGATTATGTCAAAAAAAACTACAGTATCAATCTGTATTCCTTTTTCATTGGCTTTTTGTCACATTATGCCTTAGATACCATTGTGCATCCTTACATCTATCACTATTCAGGTGATTATCATCAAGATAACATCAAATCCATCACACATCGTGGTCTTCACGTCAAATTCGAACGTCGTGTTGATATTCATTTCATCAAACTCGTTTTAAACCAATGGTCACATCAGTATCCGGTTTGTCCGTTGACCTTTGAAGTGAAAGATGTCCCCTTAGAAATCGTTGATTTCATGGAACATGTTGCAAAATCCGTGTATCAGAATGACTTAGGTGGGTTGCTATACGCCAAAGGTTATCGTCACATGCAACAGACATGCAAGCGTTATGTTCAAGACCGATTCGGTATCAAAAAGACGCTGTTATCAATGGTCGATCTTTTCAACAAGAGAGAACGTATTCACTTAAGAGATCTGTCTTATCATAACTATGACGAGCATTTTGACTACTTAAATCTCAATCATACAACTTGGTATCATCCGGTCACCCATCAGCCTTCTACCTTAAGTGTTCCAGAACTTTATGTCAGAGCCTATTATCGCACATTGACATTCATAGAGCGTTGTTCAGATTACATCTTCAATCATCAAACATGTGACTTCATGACACTCTTTGGTAATTTGTCATTCAACAGCGGCGTTGATGTCAATCTGAACTTAAAGATGACACATTTTAATCTGTTCAATCAAAAAAAGAAGCTTCCCAGATAACGGAAGCTTCTTTCATTAACCAACATAAGGTGCTTTTTGTGTTTTAACCAGCAACAGTAGACCACTTGCTAAGATGAGTGGCACCAGCAAGATTAAGACTGCATTGTTTGTTCCCCATGCTCCGATGAAGATCGCTAATAGGAAAGGTGACAATATCCCTGAAAACTTGCCGAAAACGCTGAAGAATCCAAAGAATTCATTGGCTTTTTCAACAGGAAGCATTTTGGCAAAGTAACTTCTTGAAATGGATTGAATCCCGCCTTGTGCAGAACCCACGAGTACGCCAACGACCCACATGAGCCATACGGTTTCTTCTGTGATCATGGATGTGATGAGAATCGTGATGGCATAAATGGCAATACCATAGAAAATCATGACTTTACCACCATATTTCTTTGCCATCTTGCCGTAGAGGATGGCACACGGGAACGCGATGAGTTGTACCAGGACAACGACGCCGAGGAGTACAGTGACTCCAACACCCAAAGCACTTCCGATCGTTACCGCAAGTCTAATCACGGTATTGACCACATCAATATAGAACAAATAAGATAGCATGAAGATGAAGATGAATCGGTATGAACGGATTTCTTTGAACGTTCTCAAAAGACTCTTAAGTGCTTCCTTGAGTGGTTTTTGGACAGTTTCAATATTGTAAGTTTGCTTGACGTCTTTGAGCATTGGAATAGAGAACACGAGCCACCAGACCAGTGCGACGATGAATGCAAACGATATCGCGAGTGTTTCAAATTGCGGATCAAGGAATCCCAAGGTGACCATTGCATAGGGTAAGATCGCGACTGCAAAAGGAATCATCGATCCGATATATCCCCAAGCATATCCGGCAGAACTGACTGTATCCATTCTAGATTCATCAGTCACATCCATTAAAAACGCATCATACAATACGATGGCAACGTTATAGCCAATCGAAGAGATTGCAAAAGCGATGAGTAAGGCAACCAATTGAAGTCCTGGAATGATGAGCGCAAATCCACCAACCAGACCCAAGATTAGGAAGAATACGAAAAATTTCTGTTTATTGCCCCGATAGTTGGATAGAGCACCGATGATTGGTGACAAAAGCGCATCTGTCAGTGCAATACCCGCAGTCACAAGTGCAAAGATTTGAACTCGGTTATCGATGTGAGCAGCAATACTTTCATAATAGATTGGAAATAAAACGGTGACGATGGTGAGAATATAGGCTGAATTGGCAATATCATAGAGTATCCAGCTTCTTTCTTTTTTGGAAAATCCTTTGAGTTTAAACATATGTGCACACCCTTTCATATCGATATTAGCACATTTTTAAATAAAGCGATGTTTTGAAGTTCAAATTTAACACAATTTTAACCAAAACGATAAAACACGCAGGATAAGACAAAAGGATGAGCAATGTTATATAATATAAACTAATAGAAGCTTGAAGGAGGGGAGTTTTTGAATTCGAATCCGGTCTATCAGCATATCAACAAGATTTTAATCGGTTCCCTGCTTTGGGGTGCCTTTTATCTCTATGTTTTTTTTGATGAGACAGCCTGGAATCTGACATTCTTCGGTGAACTCTTTCAAGGATACAGTTATGAACTCATCTATGCCATTCAGATTGTCTTCTTTGGTATGCTTGTCATCAACCTATATCATTTCACCGTCGGTAAAAAATATAGTCAATTCAATTTTTCTGTATTCTTCAAAGTGTTCATCGCATCCGCCATGGTGGTTGCGATCACGCAGTTCTTCTTACAGTATTTCGAACTAGACTTTCATTATGGACTGATCGGATACTTGACAGGCAGCAGATTCAACCAAACATTCGTGGATACGTCTTTACTCATCTATTGCCTTTATCTGATGGGTACAATCCTAATTTCAATTTATATCTCACTCTTCATCGTCTATTTGTTTCAAATCAAGAAAATGGGTTTAGATGTCGATTCTACTGTATTATTTAGAGCATGTGTTGCACTTGCCGCATTCGGATGGGTATTAGGATCTTCTCCTTCAGGATTTGATTGGATCAGACTTGCTTTCTTTGCTTTGTACATTGTGTTTGCTTGCATCGTCTACCTCAGGACAAAATACAGCCTGAAAGCAATGATGATTTCGATAGTGATATTGTTCATCCTTTAAAAAAATATAAACAAGAGAGGTATTGACCATGAACGATTTGAAGAAAGATTTTGAGTTTGAAAAAGAAGTTGTCGATGAAGCTTTGCTAGACAATCCAGAACCGAGATGTCCGGTGGTTCTACTTCTAGACACTTCTTATTCGATGACAGGTAATCCAATCAATCAACTCAACGAAGGAGTGCATGCACTTTATGCAGCCTTAAGAGATGATGATTTGGCATCGGTCAGAGTTGATTTGTCTGTCATCACCTTCGGACAAACTGTTTCTGTCATTCAGCCGTTTGCTACCGTTTCAGAATCACAGGCACCAGAACTCAAAGTCAACGGCATGACACCGATGGGCGAAGCCATTGTGACTGCTTTGAAATCGATTGAGAACCGTAAGGCAGAATACAGAACTGCAGGGATTTCTTATTATCGCCCTTGGTTATTTGTCATCACTGATGGTGAACCTACGGATAATGTTCAAGAAGCTGCGGGTATGTTGCAAGGCGCCATCATGAGCAAGAAAGTCATTTTCTTTGGTATTGGTGTCGAAAGTGCAAACATTGAAAGACTCCGTCAGATCTCCGGATCTAAAGACCGCGTCTTCAAGTTGAACGGACTGAATTTCAAGGAATTGTTCCAGTGGGTTTCCTCTTCACTGTCGTCAGTATCATCCTCAAGAGTTGGCGATACGCTCAAACTCGAGAAGCCGTCTGATGACGTCTTCGAATTTGAGGTCTAATCTTGGTTAAACTGTATGGTGCATCGGTTGTCGGATCCTCGCATCTTTCCACTGATACACCTTGTCATGATCATCACACCTATCGCATTTTGCCCAACAACTTAGGTTATATCGCCTGTGTCTCTGACGGTATGGGTTCAGCATCACATGCTGATCTGGGAAGTCAAACTGCTTCCTTGTTTGTTGTTGACTTTTTGCAGAATCAACTCAATCCATCCATGACCGATGATGAAGTGATTACAGTCATCAAAGAAGCATTCATTGAAACCAACGACAAGTTATTTGATACCGCCCATCATCATGGATTGAACGTCAAAGACTTAAATGCGACACTACTCGTATTTATCACTCTGAAAAACCGTCAATTCTTTGGTCAGGTTGGTGATTGTACTGCGATTGGGAAGATTGGTGATCGCTACGATGTGATCGTTCCTCAACAGAGGGGTGAGTATGCGAATGCGACATTTTCAATCTGCAATCTTGAATCTGTGGGAGATGGCATTTTTGAGAAAGTTAATGCATTTTATCCGATGATTGCATTGATGAGTGACGGTATCGAATCGATATCGATTTCAGCAAAAGACAATCAGGTATCGAAATTGTTTTACGATCCTTTTTTTAAAGTATTTGAGCGAGAGGATTTTGATCAGTTTTATTTTCAAAAATCGCTCGAAAAGTTTCTTGAGTCCGATCGGATCAGCAAGAAAACAGACGATGATAAAACCTTGCTATTTGTTTCAATGGAGGCCGAGTGAGAAAGTTTTATTTGGATGATGGCAATAAAATCCTAATCGATGACTCGAAACCGATTGGATCGGGCGGGGAAGGTAGTGTCTACAAACTCGCTAAAAATCCAAACATTCTCGTCAAGATTTATTCGGATCGTGCCCTTGAACGCATGAAGGACATTGAACCGAAAATCAAAGCCATGGTTTCTAAGAAGCCAGGTCTTTTGGATTATAACGGCCTTACCATCATTGCATGGCCAAGCTATGTCGTCTATGATGAGAATAAACGGTTTGTCGGTTATGTGATGCGACGTGTTCAAGCTAAAAACCAACTCTCACATGTCATCACACCGGGCTTGCAGAAAACAAAGTTCCCTTCCATCACTTGGTATGACAGACTGGTGATTGCCATCAATCTCGCGAAAGTGATGCACTATCTCCATCAAAACGATACTGTCATCGGAGATATCAACACATCTGACTTTTTCGTGTATCCGGGATTTGAAATTGGTGTGGTCGATACGGATTCATTCCAAGTACTCGTCGATGCGACACTCTATCATTGCAAGGTGTTTACCCCAGACTACACACCACCTGAAGTGATTGAAGAAAAAAAACGTTCATCGATTGAAGTCAAGCGTACACCGAATCATGATAATTACGGACTTGCCATTTTAATCTTTCAAATTCTCTCGATGGGTGTTCATCCTTTTTCAGCACGTATCAAAGGTATTCCAGGATTTGACGGAAATGCAATCAACTACACGATGGAAAATGAAATATTCCCCTACTTTACAACTCAGAACAATATCATCCCACCGAAGAATGCAATGCCTTTCGGATTCTTCCCAAAACACATACAAGAGTTATTCATTCGTGCATTCGAAAAGGGTGCAGAGCATCGTCCATCTGCTGATGAGTGGGTCACCAATCTGAAGATGGTGAAAGAAACTGCAAAAAAATGCAAGAAACAAGCGACTCACTATTACCCTTCTCACTTTCAAAAATGTCCGATCTGTGCCAAGGAACAAACAAAGGATTATGATTACTTGATCGAATATTTCAAGACGATTTCTAAGAAATATGTCAAGTACGACACTGATGACAAACCGATCACAGTCGATGAGAACTATGTGTATGAAGAAACCATCAGCGGCAAATATTACACCATAAAAAATGCTAAGAAACTGGCTTTCTTCTTCAATCCGAAGATGGCTGAAAAATACGATTTTGCCAAACGAATCGAAGTGCTAAAAAGTGATCCTCACTTTAAGAAATTGGATGCTTTCATGTCGTTACCCGAACACTTGATTCGTGAAAACGAAAAAATCATCGGATTTACAACACAGCATATTGCTCATCTGACCAGACTGCAACAGCTCCTAAAAAATACACATCTGGGCAAACAAAAAATCACTGACAAGGTCAAAATGACAATTGCAAGAAACATCGCTTATATGTTTTCCAAACTTGAAAAGGAAAAAGTCACTGTTGAGTTGAATCAGATTTTTGTCGATCACGACTTAAATCCATTTGTTCCAGATGTCGTCTTCATGCCCTCCCATGACGAATCACTCAAAGCGATGGCCTTTCAAAGAGATGAATATCTACCCCATGAATACTATTTGGCTGCCAAATATCAAAAACACTTAGATGCGATTGAAGCTGAAAAACAGAAAGCAATCGAAGCTGAGAAAAAGCGTATTGAAGAACAGCGTATGAAAGATCTAGAACTGATTCGTTCTCCTTTTGACAAACCTCTCAAGTCAAAGACCAAGCCAAAGACTGAAGAAATCAAACTTGAGATTCAGCAGGAAGTTAAAAAAATTGATTTCGAGTTCGAAAAATCAAACTCGATCTGGGTTGAACATGATGATGAACAGAAGGCACCTCCTGTGCCACTAGAAATCAAATATGATCATCTGGCCTCTTCATCGATCAGGTATCATCTGGGTGTCATCATTCATCATCTTTTACACGATGGGCATCCTTACAAAGGAACGTATAAGCTTGTTACAAAGCCAATATCTTTCTTTGTTGAAAACAATTGGTATTTGCATCAATCGACTGTTGCTTTGGCTGATATTCAAGATAAGACTAAGCTCGTCGAGTTGTTTCCAGTCTATTATCAACATACAATGAAACGTGCACTCACGCTCAATGATCCACTCAAGATACATCGTCCTTCTCCCAATGAGTGGGTAAGAGTCCTGTCCAGACTAATCTTTGAGTCCAAGCAGTGTACTACTTCTGAAATTCATTATCATCACAGGTCATTATCCAGATGTCCAGTGTGTTCACTCGGAGACAGTTCAAGCCATGAGCAAATCAGAAAATTCGTCCTTGAGTATAAAAAAGGTGTCATCCATGGCATGTTGTTTTTCAATCAAGCGTTTAACTTCAGTGTCATTTCCGCACTCATGATCTTGTTGATTTACGTCATCAATACTGCACGCATTCAAAACTTCAACGATTTGTTGCTGTTGATTTCATTTTCTGAAAAACTTGAATTGATCAAATCTTTCATCGGATTTGACAAGATCATGAATTTCTTGGGAAATGTGTATGGTCAGTTATCTGAATGGTACGATCTCATTTTTGGAGGTAATCCATCATGATCAGTCAAATCATGCTTTACCTAGCACTGGCTTGGGGCATCATCAATGTCGTGTGGATGATCATCTTGTTCATCAAAAAATCAAGACGTCAAGTCATTCCTCAAGAGTTCAAACAAGTCATTAAGAAAACGATTAAGGTCAATTTCTATTATGTATTCATCTTCTTGTTTCTGGGGTTCTTATTCTTATGAAAAACATCGGAAACTTATTGCTTGCAGGATTCATTTTACTTTTGGCTTTTGATAGTCGAATCTATACGGATGTGATGGCGATTGTGATCAGAATCATTCACTTCCTGTTGTTGTTTTATCTCTTATGGATATTGCTTCATGATTATCTAAAATCATTCAAGAAAAAAATGGGTGAGAAATTCGGACTTCAACTGAAAATCATCAAAAGAAAGTTGTTTAAAATCAAACACTAAAATGAAAAGTCAACGCTCAACAGGCGTCGACTTTTTTTATGAAAAAGAGGAAACAAATGTTCCTCTTGGATTTAGTAGCTGTTGCCAATGATTCTTGGATAGTTCGTTCCATCAAATGACCAATCATTGGTATTGAATGAAAGGTTTGCTGTGACAAATGCCTCTGATTTCAGGTTTGCTTCAGTAGCTGATGATCCAATTGAATTGGTTGCGCCTGTGACTGTCTGAGTGGATAAACGATAACCGTTGGTTGCATCCCCTAAACCATTCAAACCTCCAACGAAACGCGTATTGGTGGTTTTACCTGCTGTGACATAAGTGACATTCCCTGTAGCAAATCCGAACTTGACACCACCACTAACAGTGCTGTGTCCGACAAGTCCTCCTGAATAGGCTGTTGCATTTCCTGTGGAGTTACCATTTGCAGTCGCGGTTGCGCTAGAGCTGACAGTACCTGTTGCATACGTGCGCATGACACCTTCAAAGACGGTATTTCTGCCCACCAGACCACCAGCATAGGTCAGTGCATTCGATTGTCTGTTACCCCCTTGAACATTCACTGAAAGAGATGCTGAGACATTCACACCGGCATGACTATCTGAAATCGTGCCTGAGTTGGTACCTGCTATACCTCCAGCATACACGTAATTGAACGCAGGATTGACTGAACTTTCAATGGTAGACGATACTGTGAGTGTACCTGTCACATAGGACTTCGTGATCGTGCCTGTGTTAGCACCCACGATGCCACCTGCAAATGTATCCACGGCTGTTGAGACAGAAAGTGTTAAACCCGTCAAACTGAGACCAGTAATCGTCCCTGAGTTTCGTGCAAATAATCCTACATGTGATTGAACGGTTGTGATGTTGATATTGGAAATGACATAGCCATTGCCAAGAAATATACCACTGAATGTACCACTTGCTCCGCCAATGGGTGTGAATGCGGCATTGTTCCAGTTGATGTTTGAAACCAAAATGTAATTCCCAGTTAACGGATAGTTTGTCGTTCCGATTTCATCGAGTGTGATGAAAGATCCTATTCCATCTTGGGATACTCCGACATATCCCGGAGGGAGCATATCCCATGTGCCAATTGAGAGTGTACCTATGCCTGTATCGGCGTCACTTTGAATTGAGGAAGCCCAATAAGCAAAAGAAATTCCCATGTTGAAGAGGAAAGTGAATGAGATGATTGAAATGATAACCCATTTAAAACGTTTTGAATTCAAATGCCAAACCTGCGTTCCCTATTTATATAATAAAGTATTATTATTATGACAAAATAAACAAATATTTACAATCAATTTGCTTAACAAAAAAAACTTGACCAAAGAGATCAAGTTTTTGTATGTTTTTAGTCGAGTGGTTGCCTAATCAATTCAGGATAACTCTTTTTTGATCGTGTCTAAATAGTATCTGAGAATGTATGCTTGTTTTCGATATGCGACGACATAATCATATTCCTTCATGGCGATCGTTCGATAAAAAGGACCCTCAAGTAAATCGAACAAGTGTTTAAAACTCGTCAATGTCAAGCGGTAATAGTACTCCTTCTTGATGAGTTCCCACATTTGACTTCTATCGACTAGATATCCTGTTTCACGGTCCACGTAAGACATACCAAACAGGTAAGGCACGATGCCCACACCTTTAAATAAATACCTAATGAATGTATGTAAGAAGATGACGAAAACCAACGATATCCTCAGAAGGATTGAGATCATAGGTGCGTATTCTTGTACATATAAGGAATAAAGCAAAATGTAAATCAGAAGAATGACATAGGGCAATCCAGCTAGCATTCGAATCTCAATTGGAACTATCATTTCATCTCGTTTTTCACTCGCTTTTTTTCGATACTCGATGCGCTTGATTTCTTTTTCTCGTTCACAGAGTGGCTTTATTTTGTCATTCATTAAAACTGTACCTTCACTGCTTCTCTTTCTTCTGACTTGGTCACTTCGAAGAATTCAGCAGCTTTAAAATTGAACATGCCAGCAACGATATTGGATGGAAATAGTTCGATGACGTTATTATACTTCATGACGGTGTCATTATAAAACTGACGGGAAAATGCAATCTTGTTTTCCGTATCTTTAAGTTGGTCCATCAATTCAATAAAGTTGGTATTTGCTTTTAAATCAGGATATTGTTCAGAAACCACCATCAAACGTGATAATGCACCTGTAAAGCCCTTATCAGCCTCTGCCATCTGATGGACATCACCTGTTTTGGATGCTTGAGCAAACAATCCACGAGCTCTTGCAAACTCGCCAAATATGCTTTCTTCGTGCTTGGCATATCCTTTGACGGTTTCAACCAAATTAGGTATCATGTCAAATCTTCTTTTCAGTTGAACGTCAATCTGAGAAAAACTGTTTCTGACTTTGTTTCTTAAAACAACCAGTGCATTATACTGCTTAATCAGAAACAAGGCAATGAATGCCAAAACAACGACAACAACAATGAGCGTAATCGCTCCAGTGCTTAAACCAATGATCCACATATATTATTTCTCCTTTAAGTTTATATTTTGATCGTCAACGGCTTCTGCCGCCTCCGCCTCCACCACCAAATGAACTTCCACCACCAAATCCACCGCCACGTCCTCCACTGCTCGCTTGAGCCTGGTTGTGTCTGGCAATCGATTGCGCTGCATTTGTCTTTGCACCTTGATACGATTGTGTCAATGATCTGTGTATATAATAATGACTCATGCCATAACGTCGATATCCATAACCCAAATACGTCGATCCGCTTTGTTCAAATGCCTCTTTAGGCAGTTTGACTCTGAGTTGTTCCATCACCAAGTCTGCTTGCTTGAAAACTGTTGCATACACTAAGTAATGCTCCCAAACGATGATACTGGGAATAGGATAATCTTCCATGCTCGAGAAATTCAACAGAAAGTTTCTGAATGCTTTCCATTTCGCATAAAGTTCATTACCCGATTTGGATCTTCTCTGGAAGCGATGAATATAAATGAGATATGTGATGCCAATCAAAACAGAGATACCCATCGCAAACAATGTATCGATTGCTTGAAACATCCATAAAAGCGCTGAAAGACCAAGATAACCAAATGGGATCCATGCCAACTTTCGAATGGTTGATTTCTCATGATGCAGGGATTCGAAATAGTGTTGTTTTTCCGATACTTTTTTCGCCTCTCTGACAAATTCGTTGGTTTTGTTTTCAAATGCTTTGGCATTGGTGTAACTTGAAGTGAATTGTTCGATGCGCTTGGTTGAGGTTTCAGTTCGACTACCAATCATATCAAATATCATATTCAACAACACTTTTTCATGTGCCAATAACTCATGTTCTTTTTCATTTTTGGCTCTTATGAATTTGATGTCGGATTGTGGGCTGGATGCATTCGTGAAATCATCATTGATCTTGATATATCCCCGCCTGATCAGATCAAGAAGTGTTGCTGTAAAGACTTCATCATGAATCGACTTCATGTAGTAGAGATACGATACTTCTGCAGGTGTCGCTTCGTTTGGAAGTTCCCGATAGAAATCTCCTTGAAACTCGGGTTCATATTCTTTATCAAGCTTCAGGTAGACTTTGTAAGTCACGAATCCCATCAATGCTATCAAACCAAAAGATCCGTAAAATATGACTTTCGCAATGAAGATTCTTCTATTGAACGCTTCTGCCAAGTCATGTTCATAAGTGTACAGACGATCAAAATTCATATCTGGATGAATCACGATATTGTTTTCTCTGATGTCAGGGAATACTGAATTTGGCATCAGCACTCTCAATTCTGGAAACTCGCCGTTCTTGATATTTTTCATGGTGACTTCGATGGTACGGTTATCCTGAATCTCGATGTTGCCTTGAGATAATCCGTGACCCCACGCATAAAATCTAGTCGTATCCAAACTGTTGTCTGGCAAATTGACCGTAATGCTCGCGTCTCTGATGGTGCCTTCTGCGTATTCAAACAATCTCCAGTTGAATTCAGAAATATCTGAATATTTTGTGATAACGCCATTGATGGTATACGTATAAACAAACGTGACTTTGCCATCGAGTCTGCCCGCAGTATTGGTATCGACAAATATTGATTCACATTCAGAAGTGTGATCTGGACATTGAATCAGATAACCCAATTCATCGTATTCACCTCTAGATGATAAACCTACCCGTATGAACGATGTCTGATTGACCCCATTTTTATAAAACTTGACATCGACACTATCGCTGACAAATTGAGCTCTGTTATCATCATCATAGACAAGTGGATAATTGGGGGCATATTTGACATATTTGATATCTCTGAATCTGACGCGCATGTTGTCATGGTAGTCCATTTCCCATCGTTCAACGACAGTCATGTCACCTTGACGGTCAAACGTGACTTCTGCATCATAGCGATCGATTGTGACAGATGTGTTGATGGATGCTCCAAATTCAAGGACAAAGTAAAAAATAACACTAAAGACAACGATGATGATATTGAGATACCGACTAAAGTTGTTCATGTCTGATTACCTGTTTTCTGTCATTCAACTTACAATGATTTAATATCATGTGTTTTTTGAACAAAATGATACTCAACATTTGGTCACTGCTCATCACGATATCCCCCCCGAGTTTTCGATACATTCTTTCATGCAACTAGAATGTTTGATAGATAAATTGTAACATAATCATCTGCTTTTGAAATCAGTTATTCATATTATTTTTTTGATCATCTTAAATGACTCATATGAATCAATCTAGTGGTTACATCAGGTGTTAATCTTCTTCATGATTCAACATGTATCGAAATGTCTATATATCATCGAGTGGTGGATTATTCTTTTGATATCTTCTCCATCCAAGCAGTCCTATCCAACACATGCCTGAGATCGTAATGAGTGAAAATATCGTATTGATCTCTGTACGCAACCGAATGACTATTTCATAAAGATTGAGCGAAAATGTTATAGGCATTGGTTGTAGGATATGAGCATCGTTGATTTCATATGATGCATTGTTCGTTAACGTAGGTGTCAATAGATGAATGGTTTTGTTTTCAATGATGACACTTTTTTTGAAATGGATGTCATACATTGTATAATAGTCATCCCAAGTCGCGTAGCTGCCGTCAATGACATTGGATGCGAGAAACTGTCCTTGGCGATTGTACTTAAATAGAAACAATTGATACTCTCGTACTCTTGAGAATGACTGCTGATACACCAGATTATAGTAATACTGATCTTCATCTTGCCATGCCATTAAACTACAATATGAGACATTTCCTTGCATTTTTGATTGATAGCGGCTTTTCCATAAGCTCTGACCTGACTTACCATCCAGTTTTTCGGTAACAATCGATGAAATTAACCATTGTTCATCAGAAATCATGAATAGATTTCTCGGTTTGATCACTTGATCCTGCATCATATATGTGATGATCACATTAGAAGACGAATCCAGTGAAAAACCTGTAATATATGCATCGACATCAACTTTATATATCAATACACCTTCATCGTTATATGCATGCACTGTGTCATTGATCAAGACGATAGCAAGTCCATCTGCATATCTTAACGTTTCAAGATAGTTTGCATGATAAATGCCCTGATATACTGTGCTCGGATGAACATCATCCATTCTGACAAACCATGTTTCTTCAGCATTCGCATCAAAATGGATGAGTACGGTACCTTTGAACAAATCTGTAAATTTGAGTGTGAATCCACCATCATCCGTAGCTACAACATCGTAAAACAAGTGTCCGCCAAGACTTAAGTATCCATAGGACAACAAGTCAATGACCTTGAGGTTCGTCATGACACCCGATGGATCGATGAATAATAGCACATCGCGCAAAATCTCAGTCGAAAGATCAACGCTTCTACCAAAAGCTACAAAACTGCCATCGTTGAGTTGATCAACAGCTCGGACATTGATGTGGTGATTTTGAAATAGAATGTCTGTCTCATTCGTTAAATATCCGCCAATATTCCAGATGACTTCCATGTGTTGATCATATAAAGTGATTTGTGAACTCGCACGTTCATAGGCTGAATTACAGATTTCATTGACCCAATAACAATTCAGATTGCCATTGTCATAAGCAATCAATGTGTAGCCTTGTTCCAAGTGTTTCATATCATAGTTTTCAAAATAAGGCTCATTCATCACTGATGCGACATTGGTGAAAACATCACCTCTCGACTCATGCTCCATCTTCTTGATGTTATAACGTGGGAAAAGATTAAAAAGGATAATGATTATCCCCGACAAAGCGTATAAAGCAATCCATTTTTTCATGATACCCCTCCATTCAAGAACAGTGATGAATGACCATTCTTTTTACATATCATGCAATGTGTGATTTATATATTATTATATTCCTATTTTCATCAAATCAATGAAAATCATCAAAAAAAGGACTTTGCTCAAGAAAGTCCTTTTCGTTGATCACTTAATCACATGCACATTATTCATGACATCAAGTTTCAGGTTAGGATGTTTTTCGATATATTGACTAATCAACTCCACATATGAAACTGGATATTGCTTGATGATTGTTGCTTCCTTGAACATATCAAATCCACCAGATCCTGTTGAACGGTATGAATTCAGTGCCAGTGTGTATGTTTTATGAAGATCCATGTGCTGATTGTTGATGAGCACATGTTGAACACGACTTCCTATGGGTTTTCCAACATGAATCTCATAATCAATCCCATCATACACATCGTAATTGTAATGTTCGACCTTAGGATGCAGGAATTTCCGGTTCACAACAATTTCATCACCATTGATATCAAAATAGGTTGCATTCAGTTCGAGTGCTTCCATCACCTGTTTTCCGGTGACTTCCAAGACAACCAAATCATTTTCAAATGGAAAACTGACAAAGATATCATTCAGCGTCACCGATGTCGGTAATCCATGCGTATCATTGGGTAAAGATGAACAGGAGATTTGTGCACCCGTATATTCCATTTGAATGTGATTGATCAATTGAAACAGTGGATGTTTCTTGACTCTGGCAGATAATGGTGAATGGATAGTCATATCCGTTTCAAGTGTTCCAACAAACTTGCTCAAGTACGTTTCAGTTCTTTTGATTTCATCTTGAACGACAGATTCAATGGACAAATCAACTGGATATGCTCCTAGACTGATCAATTCAGGTTGGATATTGATCAATCGGTATCTTCCTTGATCTTTTTCCATCTCGATATGAACAACACCTGCATTGCTTGCATTATGACTGGTTTGCATGGTGAGTCGATGATTTCTGGTATGTATTTGCGGCACATGCTGATGCCCTGTGAGTAAAATATCAATTTCTGGGATTTCAAAGAGTTGGTATCCTTTGTTTTCTACGGTTTTTTGTCCATAGGGTTCATGCGTCGAGGGATTTTGTTCATAACCACCGTGATACATCACAACAATCAGATCCGCATTTGTTTTGAGTTCGTGTGTCTGGATTAGGTTTCTTGTAACCTCAACAACATCCTTGAATTCTAACGCAGGGATATTTTCTTGACGTTCCCAAATTGGAATATACTCAGTGACCAGTCCGATCAATGCTATTTTGATACCTTTGATTTCGTGGATCGCATGCGTCTTGAAATAGGGTTTCCCATCACGAAAGAGATTGGCACATAAGATCTCACCTTTGAATTGTGATTCGAACTGATTCAAGTAGTCCAGTCCAAAATTAAAATCATGATTACCCACGGTCACATACTGATAACCCATCTGGTTGAACACTTTCGCAACCGGTTGACTGATTTTTTCTTTTCTTGTCACATCGAGTAATGGTGACCCTTGAAGAAAATCTCCATTGTCGATCAGTAGATATGGTTCCTTCATCTCATTCAAATATTGATTCAATCTCGACAAACCAAAAGGACCATACGATTTCTTCATAAAATCATAGGCTGTGACTCTACCATGTGTGTCCGATGTATAAATCATCTTAAATTCAATCTTCATGTTTGTATCCTCAATTCATCTCTATTATACATGAAGTCATCACTCCTCATGAAAACGTATACATACAAATGAATGACATTTTCATGACATCGATATTGCAAAATAAGGTTTACAAGATACCAAAATAGGTTATAATAAAAACATGGTGTGTGCCTAACTATAAATAGTTACGGATGCATATTAAAAAAAACAAAGGGAGATAAGTGGATTTATGAAGAAATTGTTTCTTGCGTTTCTATTCGTTTTATCCGTATTCAGCCTTGCAGCATGTTCTAATCCTAAGGACATCACATCTCTGAAGATCACATTCGTGCCTTCAAGAGACCCAGCAGCAATCCTAGAATTTGTTGAACCACTAGAAGAAATGCTTCTCGAAGCGTTGATTGAAAAAGGTTATTCCAAACTCGAATCAGTCACTGTTGAAGTCTCTGCAACTTACGAAGCAGCTGGCGAAGCACTCGATGCTGGTACTACTGATATCGCATTCTTACCTGGCGGAACCTATGCCCTCTATTCCGAAGATGGCAATATCGATGTTATTCTAGCTGCAACACGCGCTGGTCTGAACAAAGACTCTGCAAACGCTAAAGACTGGAATGATGGTTTAGCTACACTGCCACTTGAAAATCAAGTCACATACTACCGTTCAATCGTTGTTGCTGGTCCTTCTGTCAAAGGTAGAGAACTTGCAGCTAAAGTTAACGCTGGTACTCCTCTGACTTGGGCAGACGTAAACAGTGCTAAATGGGGTATTCAAGGTGCAACTTCATCTGCAGGTACAGTTTATCCAGCAGTTTGGTTATATCAAAACTTTGAAAAACTCGTTTCTGACCTTTCTCAAGCAGCTCCAGCTGGCGGTTATGGTAACGCACTCGCTGGTCTTGCAGCCGGTACATATGACGTAGTCACATTATATGCTGATGCTAGAAGAGACTATCAGACACAATGGAGTTCCACTGGTGAAGGCGGATACAACCGTCCTGCGTCCATTTGGGCTGAAACTGATGTCATCATCGTCACTCCAGGTATCTTCAATGACACGATAGCCGTATCAAACAAGACTGTCAATAGCCAATTGAAGAAGGATTTACAAGATGTATTCAAGGCTTTGGTAGCAACTCCAGAAGGTTTGGCTGTATTCGCAGTTTATAGCCACACAGGTTACGCTATCGTTTCCGATGAAGACTACGAACCAGCTCGTATCGCTCAAAGTATCGTTTTAGGCAATTAATTAACACAATTTAATCTAACTACAATACAATAGAGGGTGAAGGCTAGTGAATAAAAGCTAGCCTTCTATTCTCATCTAGGGAGCAAACATATGATCGTATTTAAAAATGTAGGTAAGCAATATCCGAATGGGACTGTAGCACTCAAGAATGTCAGCCTGGAGATCAAGCAAGGTGAATTTGTTGCCATCATTGGTTTGAGCGGCGCTGGCAAATCAACGTTGATTCGTTTGGTGAATAAAATGATTGAACCCACATCAGGTCAACTCATCGTCAACAATGTCGTTGTCGATGAAACCTTGAAAGGATTGCCACTCCGTCAATTCAGACGTCACATTGGCATGGTTTTTCAATCGTTCAACCTTGTTGAGCGTACAACAGTCATTAAAAACGTGCTTGCAGCAAAAATCGCAGATAAGGGTTTTATCCCTTCTATTTTCGGATATTACTCGAAAAAGGATCATCTTGATGCTCTTGAAGCCTTGAACAAAGTCGGTATTCTAGATAAGGCATTCATCAGATGTGATCAACTCTCTGGCGGACAGATGCAAAGAGTCGCTTTGTCGCGCACGCTTGCTCAAGATCCTTCCATCATTTTGGCTGATGAACCGGTGGCATCCCTTGACCCAGTCACAGCTGATATGATCATGACTGACTTTAAGCGTATCAATGAAACTTATAAGATTACCATCATTGCCAACATGCATCACGTTGACGTTGCTTTAAAGTTCGTCAACCGCGTCATTGGTATTCGTGGCGGTGAAATTGTATTTGACGGACCTGTCAAGAATGTCAATGAGGAAGTACTCAAGAAGATTTATAACCGTGAACTCACGGAAGATGATATCATGTTCAAAAAGGTTGAAGTATTATGAGTCACAAGTCAGACAAAAAACCTTTTTTCGAAAGGTTTAAAGAAGTCATAAAAGAAATCTTTATGCCCTACGTTTCAAAGTCTGCCAGAACCCATAAAACCAAGGATTTTGAAGTCGTAGAACCCTATCCTGTCACATTATTCATTGTGCTTGTTCTTTTCATTGTGTTTGTCCTTGCCATCATCGCAACCGATGTTGACCTGATCCAGTTTTTTGGAAATCTCGGTAACATGTGGCGCATCATTTCACGTTTGATCAAACCCAATTTTGCTTACACCGCACGCATCTTCGCACCGCTTGTTGAAACCATTCAACTATCTGTTGGAGGTACATTGATTGGTTCTGCACTTGCAGTACCTGTTGCAGTACTCTCTTCTTCTAATATCGTTAAAAAATCAGCGATCTATAACCCAATTCGATTTGTCATGTCACTGATTAGAACCATTCCAGTTCTAGTCTATGCTGCAATGTTGATGTTCATCATCGGCATGGGTGCAATGGCCGGACTGATCGCATTGTCCATTTTCACCTTCACAATTGTGACCAAGATGCTTTATGAAGTCATTGAAACTGTTGATATGCTGCCTTATGAGGCGATTGAATCGACAGGCGCTAACAAACTGCAAGCGGTCAGAACCGCTGTTGTCCCTCAAGTACTTGGTAGTTTCTTATCGATTGTGCTTTATAACTTTGAAATTAACGTCAGAAGTGCAGCTATCCTCGGTTTCGTCGGTGCCGGAGGTATTGGTTTACTTTTGAATGACAGAATCAGCTGGAGACGATATGAAGATGTTGGTATGATCTTGCTCGTCTTGTTTGCAGTGATTATTCTCATCGAAACACTCTCCAGATTTTTAAGAAAGAAGTTGACCTAATATGGACTATTCATTAGAAGTCATCAAAAAATATCATAGCCGACCAAAAACATTGGTTTTCAAACTTGTGCTTACAGCATTCATTTTCTATCTCTTTTATTGGAGTATTCCTGTAATTCAAGGTCCATTGATTAGTGAAACCGGACTAGACATCGTCACACGCATGTTCAGAGGACTGATCAATCCGACTTGGGATAAGCTATTCTCTTTAAAAAACTATCATGTGCCTTATCTGATGTTTGAAACCTTGATGGTTGCTTTTCTAGGCACCATCATCGGTACCCTCTTGGCCATCCCGTTAAGCTTTTTGGGTAGCAGAAACATTACCAATTCTTTCGTTGCATTTTTAGTCAGCATATTGGTTGTTTTCATCAGAACCATGCCATTCTTTGTCATAGGGCTAATCTTCATTCGAGTCGTTGGACCTGGTGTATTTGCAGGTGTGCTCGCCATCGGATTTACATCAACTGGCATGCTCACGAAACTATATACTGAAAACGTTGAAGATATGGATAAGGGCATTCTTGAAGCATTGGATTCTACTGGAGCAACTGCTGTCCAAAAATTAAGAACAGGTATCATTCCTCAGTTGTTTGCAAATTTCGTTTCGAACTCACTCTACCGATTTGATATCAACGTCAGAAATGCGATTATTCTAGGCTTAATTGGTGCAGGAAGACTTGGATTCGAGCTTCAGGCAGCTATTGGTAATTTCAGATATAGGGATGCTGCCGCATTCCTATGGGGAATCATCATTGTCGTCATGATCATCGAGTTTTCATCAGCAAGTCTGAGAAAGCGATTGATTTACGGCAAGAGATAATCATCAAATTCAGTACTCAAAGCCAGTTTCCGCTTGGAAATTGGCTTTTTATTTGTCTGATTTAGGATTCTCAAAAATGGCTATAAAAAATCGGGGTTTGCCAATCAATGCACTCCATGATATAATCTAAAATAAACGAGGGGGTACACTATGAAGCTGAAAATCAATGGACTATCCAAGATTAATTTGATCAATTTGTTGGTGATTATCTTGATTCATGGGGCGTTTGTCACAATGTCCTTGCTGACATTTCGTGATTTAGGATCCGGGGAAAACCATCCATTTGCAATAATCATCGTCGTTGCTATCTTCATGATCATTCTAGTATCCAGTGCTTTGATCATCATTTTTTCAATTCTATTGATGTGGTTGCGCTATCGATACAGCATGCATCCGAATCCATCAAGGACCAAATTGGATTCTCTCAACGTCGCACAGATGATTTTTTCCTTCATCGGATTGATTGTAAGTTTTTTGATGTTTATTTCGATCATCAGAATCAGTTATATGACAGTGGTATTGACACTATATGTGTTATCGATGTGCCTTTTTATGACACTGCTCTTCATCACATTCCAGAACAACAACGCAGTAAAAAACGATATCACATAAAATTAAAAGTCTGCTTCTGGATGAGCAGACTTTTTCTTTTCCTGTGAGAACACACTGGATTTATTCTTCGATGTCGCCGTGATAAACAATCATGCCACCGAGCACATTCGAGACTTGATATCCTTGTTGATCAAGATATCTGGAAACCATTTGGGATCTAGCACCTGTCAAGCAAATGATGAAATGATGTTTGGTCTTATCAATCAAATGTATATAATTCAAGAATTCAGAAGTCGGTGTGTTGATTGCTCCTGGAATGTGTCCTTCTTCGTATTCATACGTTTCTCTGCAATCAATCACACTTGCATGTCCTGCTTTGATTGCTTGTTCAAGCTCGTTCATTCTGACATTTTTAACCATTGATATGCTCCTTTAACATTTTTGATATGTAGTGAAATCCGCCATCGATGTTGTAAACATCATAGCCTTTGGATCTTAAAAGACGTTCTGCATTGTAACCTTTGATGCCTGTATCACAGTAGACAATTACTTTTTGATGTTGGGGTATTTCTTGGTAAGTTTGACTGAGTTTATCGATATCTAGGTTGATTGAGTTTTTTATTTTGCCGTATGCATCACTTTCAAACATCGGTCTGACATCGACAAAGATAACATCTTCATGATTGTCAATGAACTTTTTCACTTCATACCACTGAACCGTCTTTGTGATACCTAATATGACATTGGATGCCACATAACCTGCCAGATTGACAATGTCTTTTGCACTTGAATAAGGCGGTGCATAAGACAGTTCAAGTTCCTGAAGATCTGTGACTTTGATCTTACCTTTGATGGCTGTCGCTAGGATGTCAATCCGCTTATCAACGCCTTTTTGACCGACAGCTTGTGCTCCGAGAATACGTTCTGTTCTTGGATCGAAAATGACTTTCAAATAGATAGGAGTAGCATGCGGATAATAGCTTGCATGATCATTTGAATTCAAATGGATGACTTGGTAGGATTGATCCTTGAGTTGTTTTTCACTCAGTCCTGTTGCTGCCAGACTCAAGTCAAACACCTTAACGATGGAGGTTCCGAGTGTGCCTTTGTTTGTGACAGATAATCCGCTTAAGATATCTGCAAGTTGTCTGCCTTGTCTGTTGGCTGGGGATGCCAGCGGTATGAGTGTGTCCACGCCAGACACTTGGTTTTGAACTATGACTGCATCGCCAACTGCATAGATATGATCAAGAGAAGTCCGATAACGTTCATCGATGATGATTCCACCTCTCATGCCCGTCTTGATCTTTGATGCTATGGCAAGTTGGGTATCTGGGTTCACACCAATCGCTGATATGATGAAATCCGTTTCAATGATGGTTCCCGATTTCAAAGTGCCCTGATTCTGATTGAATGAGATGAGTTCATCATTGACAAAGACTTTAACTCCGTTTTTTTCGAGTTCTTCTCTGATCATGATGCCCATTTCAGGATCAACAATAGGCAGTACTTCTGTTGACTTTTCGATGATTGCAACCGACAAACCTTTCTTGATTAAGTTTTCAGCAACTTCTAATCCGATATATCCTGCGCCAATGATGGTTGCATGTTTGGGCTGATTTGTCTTGATGAATTTCATGATTTGATCAAGATCGGGGATATTTCTCAATGAGAAGCTTGGAATCGTCATCGTTCCTTCCATCTTGAGTACAATTGGTTTAGCACCTGTCGATATGATCAGTTCGTCGTAGTTTTCCGTGTGAACATTATTTTGGAATGTGTACTGAATGGTTTTGTTCAAAGGATCAATCGAGATGACTTCAGCATTGGATCTGATATCCAGTCTGAATCGATCTTTCAAAAGTTGTTCTCTGACGACGAGTAATGCACTTCTGGTGCTGATTTCACCAGACATGTAATAAGGAAGACCACAGTTTGCGAATGAAACATAGGGTCCTTTTTCAAAGATGATGATTTCATCTTCCTGATTGAGTCTTCGGTACCTTGTCGCAAAGCTCATACCTCCGGCGACTCCACCGATCACGACTATTTTTTTATGTTGTTCTTTCATTTTTGATCACCATAGATTATGATACCTGCTGAGACTACAAAAAGCAATCATTATTGTTTATTTTTTCTATTTTCTTAATATTTTATTTGTACATTGGTTATCACTCATGGTTGATATTCAAAGAAAAAACCCATCAGTGACGATGGGCATTGTTCATGATTCAACTGAATTCAATTTTTGAATCAATTGCTCGATTATTTGTTCTTCATTTTCTTGACGTTTGATAACATCGGTAACCGATAAGTAAGATGCTCTATTGCTCACAGCACTTCCAATTGACGTGACCACGAGGTGTGATTTTTCTTTCGGAAACATCTTAAAAAACGCCCTGACTGCTGGTGCCGTATCTCCTGCCCAAAGAGGAGAAACAACGACACACAAATATCCATCTTTCAAAGGCTCGGATAATGTAATGTTGACTTTCTTGTCGATGGTTGCATAAAACCCAGCCCTAATGTATCCGATAGGACCTCTCCACCACTTGTGATCATCGATTCGAATCGCACTTGAACCTAAATGAGAAGCGATTTTTTCAGCAACTCTCTTTGAATTGCCTGATCTTGAAAAATAAACAACTTGATAGTTCATCATTTGTGTCCTCCTCTGTTTTGTTGTATTTGTTGAATGTGTTCTGCCATTTCTTTGATGGCTTGACTCGATTCCTTCAATCCAAAAAACATCCATGTGTGAAGCATATCATGATAAATCCTCATATCGATTGAAACTGATTCCTTTTTTCCTAATGCTTCTAGTGCCAATGCATCTGCATAAAGAATATCTTTGGTCCCAATCCACACTGAAATCGAATCGATACCTTTCAAACTGCCATAGAGCGGACTGATCATCGAATCTTTTAGATGACGCTCTCTTGCATACATCTTTCCAACGATTTTCAGTGTCTCTCTGTTCAAGATTGGATCCAAAGGTTGAATCAAATCAATTTCTTTATTTTCCATGGTAACATCAAGCCAAGGCGATAGCAACATCAAATGATGATTGCGATATCCGTCTTGATTCAATTGCTGAGCAAGTCCCAATGCGAGCCCTCCACCGGCTGAATCCCCCATGATGATCACATGCTCAAACTGATCCATGTAGTTATCATAACACTCTATCAAGAATGAGTAAATTTCGTCAGCTGATGCATGTGGTACCAGTGGATAATCAGGAACAATCAAGGTACATCCAGTTTGTTTGATCAGTGATTGAAACAAACGAAAATGCATCTTGCTTAATCCATGAACATATGCCCCACCATGCAAGTAGAAAATACCGATTTTTCCAGGTTTCTCTTGAATAGACCATGTATATACGATATGTTTGGTCACATATTCAGTCTTGATGTGATATTTCTTGATCAAAGCTTGAGAAGGTACATCTCGCGGATGTTGATCCAAGGTATTCTGATCAATTTCTTCTCTAAGTTTTTGATTGAGTCTCGATTTTCTGAGTATGTAATCAATCACTCGACTTAAAAAACTCGGCATGTTGCACCACTTTCTCACATATTCTGCGCACTATACACTCATTATACAACAAAATATGGGAGTCCATGGCATGACTTTGGTCAGGATTGCATCCTTACAACACTGATGATAATCCATGTTATAATAACTCTAGACAATGTTTCACTTGAAGGAGTTATGATTCATGCAAAGCAACGAGAAAGCAATACTCAAACCTCTCAATGTAGATACCATTTACAGCGAATGGTCAAAAACGTATAATAAAGAGGGGAAACCCGACTGGAGTCATATTTTCCCATACTATCACGAAGACATCAGATTCCATGATTCTATTCAAAAAATCAATGGTCTAGTACCCTTCAAAGCGATGTGTGCAAGACTCACCAAACGGTGCAGAAGTCTGCATATGGAAATTTTAAATGTGACTCAAAATGAGAATATCATCATGTTTGAATGGATCATGACGATGAAATTCAGAATATTCCCAAGCACACCCATGTATGAAAGTTCACGATTGACCATCCATGAAAATGGTCAAATCATCGAACAAAGAGATTATTATGATATTTGGGGTGACATCAATAATGGTATCCCCATCTATCGAAAATTCTACCGTTGGTTTATGCGCGTTTTTTTCGGATGAAAGGTAGGCACTCTATTCTATGAAATGGCCTGATGAACTGATGTTCATGAAAAATAGCAAAGCTGTTCAAAAACAGACAAGTGAATCCATGGCAGGTAAACTTTCCATCATCACCGGTGCTACCTCAGGTGTTGGTTTATCGGCTGCCAAAGTGTTGGCAGCTGCACATTCCAATCTTGTCTTGGTTTGCAGAAACAAATCCAAGGCACTTCCGATTCAAGAAGATCTGATCAAAACTTATGGTATCTCTGTGGATATCGTGGTTGCTGATTTTGCCCGATTTGAAGATGTGAGAAAGGCAGCAGAGACCATCATCCTTCAGTATCCGAAAATCGATGTGTTAATCAACAGCGTGGGCATTCATTCCACCAAGAAACTCTTCAACACGGATGGCATTGAACTCTGTTTTGCCGTCAATCATTTGAGTACTTTTCTATTCACCCAATTACTCCTTCCAAAAATGATCCAAGATGGTCAATCCAGGATCATTCAAGTGAACTCTGAAGGACATCGTTTCAGTGGTGTCAAATTGAAAGATATCAATTTCAAAAGACGCATCTATACCGGTCTGAAGGGATACGGTCAATCGAAGACAGCACAACTCTTGACGACACTAGAATTGTCCGATCAAGTCAAGCATACAGGCGTGACCATCAACTGTTGTCATCCGGGCGCTGTAAAAACAGCCATCGGTAGCAATAATGGTTGGCTCTATCGATTCTTCTTTAAACATGTCACTTCTCACTTCTTAAAAGATCCTCTGATTTCAGGTCAAGCCCTTTACTATCTTTCCGCATCGCCCGAACTTCAAGGTGTTTCTGGAAAATTCTTCAATTTGACAATCGATGAAAATCCTGCAAAGCATGCAACTGATCGTCTGATGAGCAAAAAAGTCTATGACTTGAGCATGGAGATGGTAGGTTTAAACCATGCATAAAGACCAAAAGCCCTATGATGCTGTCATCGTTGGAGGCGGCATTGCCGGTCTAACAGCGGCAGCTTATCTTGCCAAGGATGGATATCATCCACTGTTGATTGAACAGCAAGATGTCATTGGCGGTTTGGTCAATTCTTTTGACTACAAAGGATTTGTTTTGGATGGTGGCATACGTTCGATCGAAAGTTCTGGCGTACTCAAGCCGATGATTCGCGATTTGGGCTTGGATGTTACACTCAAAAGAAGTCCCGTGACTCTAGGTATTCAAGATCAAGTGATTACCTTAAATGATATTCGTGATATCAAGTCTTATGAGTCTTTACTGGTCGATCTATTTCCTGAAGATGAACATGATATTGAGAAAATTGTCAAAAAAATTCGTCGAATTCTCAAATACATGGATGTTCTCTATGGTATTGAAAATCCAATGATCATCGATTTGAAATCGCGTCCTTCCTATGTCATCAAAACACTGTTCCCATGGTTCTTCAAGTTCGTACCAACCTTATTGAATATTGAAAGATTGTCTATTCCTGTTGAAACTTACCTGAAAAAGTACACTGATAATCAGGCATTGATCGATATGATCGCACAACACTTTTTCAAGGGAACACCTACATTCTTTGCACTCGGTTACTTCAGTATCTACTTTGATTATCATTATCCAGTCGGTGGAACAGGTGAACTTCCTAAGGCTTTGGAAAAGTATATCACCAGTCACGGTGGTATGATCATGAAGGATACTAAAATTCAAAAATTATCCATTCAAGATAAGACCGTTCAAGATGCTTCAGGTCAAGTCTATCCCTATCAGAAACTGATCTGGGCGGCTGATTTAAATGCACTCTACCAGATGATTGATCCAAATGACATCATCCAACCTAAACTTAAAATCAGAGTGGCCCAACGCAAAGAAGAGCTGAGCAGCAAAACTGGCGCCGAATCTGTTTTGACAGTGTATGTTCTCTCTGATTTGGACCCCGAATACTTCAGATCAAAATCGACTGGGCACTTCTTCTACACACCAAAGATTCAAGGTTTGAATCATGCCGTGCTTCCAGAGACTGAGGATATGTCTTCATTCGTAGAACATTTAGATCGTTTTTTGAATCTGAACACTTATGAGATTTCAATTCCAGCACTTCGTGATGAGTCACTAGCACCTCCACATCAAACGGGTCTGATCATCTCCATTCTCATGGAATATGACATCATCAAACATATCGAGGCCAAAGGGTTCTATCCAGCATTCAAAAATTACGTTGAAAAGCAAATGATTGATGTCTTATCGTCATCCATCTATCCTGAATTGAAACATCATATCCTTGAAACATTTTGTTCAACACCTTTGAGTTTCAAAAAAAGAATTGGCAGTACCGATGGTGCAATCATCGGATGGTCATATACCAATCAACCCATTCCCGTACCGCATCATATGTCTCAAATCACCAAATCCATTCAAACAAACTTACCCGATGTCTATCAGGCGGGTCAGTGGTCATTCAGTCCTGCAGGTGTCCCAATCTCTGTGATTACCGGGAAACTTGCCTCAGATGCAACCAAACGGTATCTGAAGAAAAATAAGTGATGTTCATCATCAGGAGTATAGTCATGAAAAAACAAATGGTTATCGTTGGCGCAGGGATTTCTGGATTGACTGCGGCTGCATATCTATCCAATGAAGGTCATTCGGTCACATTGCTAGAGAAATCAGAAGATTTAGGTGGTCTTGTCGGTAGTTTCAGACGAGATGGTTTTGTCTTTGATCATGGCATTCGAGGCGTAGAAAACTCAGGAACTCTGTTTCCGATGCTCAGACAACTTGGCATCAATGTCAATTTCGTCAGAAACATCGTCGATATGGGTATCGAAAATCATATCATCTCGATTGATCCCAAAGACAACTACCAGACTTACAAGGACCTTCTTTTGGTATCGTATCCAGAAGATCAGGAAGCAATCCATGCCATTTTTAAAGATATCAAGAAGATTTCAAAGTATATGGAAGTCCTTTATGATGTCGATAACCCTTTATTTTTAAATCCCAAGACAGATGCAAAATATCTCATGAAGACGATTGTCCCCTGGATGTTTAAATATACGTTTACGATTGGAAAAATTGAGAAACTTAAAACACCAATTCGTCAGTATTTGTCTAAATATACACAAAATCCCGATTTGATAGATGCGATCAGCCAACACTTTTTCACCGATACTCCTGCCTTTTTCGCATTAAGTTATCTGAAGATGCATAGTGACTACTATTACCCAATCGGTGGCACCAGAACCATCATCAACGGCATTAGAGACTTCATCTTAAGCAAGGGTGCTGTCATCAAAACAGATTCAGAAGTGAATAAAATCGATATCAGTAACCAAAAAGTCTATCATCAAGATATCGCATATCCTTATGATGCACTGTTGTGGTGTGGAGACTTGAATTCGATGTATCGCGGCATTGAGAATACCGAGATTCCTTATCAGGAGACCAAGCAAAGACTTGCTGCAGCAAAAGGCAATGATTCGCTTTATCAGATGTATATGACCGTCGACTTGCCTAAAGAATATTTCAAGGATAAATTTTCCGGTCATCTGTTTTATATGCCAACCAAAGATGGTCTCTCAAAACTGAGTGCTAACGAAAAAGATCTCATGATCACTTTGAACTCAGCACCCAAAGATACACAAGCTCAGATACTCACAGATTGGTTGACAGAGTTTGCAAGGCTGACGACTTACGAAATTTCTGTTCCTGTTGTCAGAGATGATTCCTTGGCACCTGAAGGAAAATCAGCGGTCATCATCAGTACGTTGTTCAACTACGATCTGACCAAATGGATTCAAGAACATGGTTTTTATGACACCTTGAAAAAACATCTGTCAAGATCCATCATCGATATCTTGGAATCGACTTTGTTACCCGGTTGGAAATCAAAGGTGATCCACTATTTTGAAGCAACCCCCTTAACCATCGAATCCCGTTTGAACAGTACCGGTGGAGCGATTACGGGTTGGTCTTTTACAGGCAGTATTCCTGTAGAGCATAAACTCTTCAAAATTGCTCGCTCGATTCAAACACCATTTCCTAATGTCTTTCAAGCGAGTCAGTGGTCGTTTTCTCCATCCGGATTTCCCACATCGATTGTCACCGCGAAGATTGCTGCAAACAAAATGAGCAGACTAAAAATTGAAAAATAGAGCCAAACAAAAACGCATGTTTCCATCGAAACATGCGTTCTCTTTATAGATTGACTGATTTGATTTCGACAATCACATCGTTGTCTTTCATGAAGGGTAATGTGAATGGTCCTTGGTATCTGAGTAGTATGGGTTCTCCAATCAGTTCGATGTGATGAAGATGGGCATATGCCTGCAACGTTTTCAGTGCTTTTTGCCCGTGATGATGAGAACCTTTAAATGATAGAGATAGATAATCCTTGGCAGGAATTTTTACCATCTCGATCGATGCATCCAGAGGAAGTGGTGCATCATTGGCATTTTCCTTAGGCATGGTGAATGCAATATAGTCTTTGGATTCAACATCGGTCAATACAGGCACTGTCATCTGGATTTTTTGTTGTTTCTGATTATACCCAGAAATGTATTGAAACAATACACCAAATCCCTGATTTGAAGTACGTTTCACTTTCATCATCATGAACGGATCGTACCTTCTGATTTCAAATTGATTTTCTTGATGCAATACCTGATATTTTAACTTTTCGTAGGACATTTTAGCCTCCTTGATGAATGATCTCCTGATGTTTCATCATGATAACCTCATTCTATCATGTTTGATTCGGTTCATTCCAAATATCTATACCATCATCATGATTTATTCTCCTAAAAAAAGCACATCGTGGTGATGTGCTTTGTTTGTTTTAGGATTTATAGAGTTGACGTCTTCTTTGTTTGATATCAAGATTTTCAATATATTCATCGAATGTGCCTTCATAGCTAAATGCGCCTAAGTCACCGATCTCTACAATCTTATTACAGACAGACTGTAACAGGTTATGGTCGTGAGAAGCGACGACCAATGACCCTTTATATTCCTCAAAACCTTTGTTCACTGCCTGAATGGCTTCCAGATCCAAGTGAATGGTCGGTGAGTCGATGAGTAGCGTATTGGCTTGAGAGAGCATGAGTTTCGAGTACATGCATCGCATTTTTTCGCCACCTGACAAATATTTAACAAATTTGAGTGGTTGGTCACCAGAGAATAGCATACGACCTAAAAAACCTCTGATATACGATTCTGCGGGTTCTTTGGAGTATTGTCTCAGCCAATCGATCAGATTCTGATTCTTTCCGACAAAATAAGCGTCATTATCACTTGGAAAATATGATTTCGTGACCGTTTGTCCCCATTTGATGGTTCCAGTTTCCGGTTCCAATTCTCCAGCCAATACTCTTAACAGCGCTGTCTTAGCCAAATCATTTTCACCGAGCAATGCGACCTTATCGCCTCTGCTCATCGTAAATGACACATTGGAAAACAACTTTTGACCATCGAGAGAGATGCTCAGATCTTTCACTTCAAGAACATCTTTGCCCAGTTGTTTTTCGATTTCAAATCCGATGAAAGGATATTTTCTTGAGGATGGAACGATTTCATCAAGTTGAATTTTTTCCAGCGACTTCTTTCGTGAAGTCGCTTGAGAAGATTTGGACAAATTTGCACTGAAGCGTGCGATGAACGCCTTCAATTCTTGGATGCGTTCTTCTTTCTTCTTGTTTTTGTCTGTCATCAATCTTTGAATGAGTTGTGAGGATTCCATCCAGAAATCATAGTTTCCTGGATATAATTTCGCCTGGAAATAATCGATATCCACCATGTGTGTACACACGTTGTTTAAGAAATGGCGATCATGGGATACAGTGATGACCGTATTGTCATAGTTGACCAAGAAGTTTTCCAGCCAAGCAATCGCTTCGAAATCAAGATTATTGGTAGGTTCGTCAAGCAACAATATATCGGGATTTCCGAATAACGCCTGTGCAAGCAATGCCTTCACTTTATATTTAGGCAAAATGTCACTCATCTTTTTATTAAACTCACTAGCAGGTACATTCAATCCATTCAAGAGTTTTTCAGCATCAGATTCCGCATCCCAACCATTGAGTTCGGCAAATGCTGCTTCTAAGTTGGACAGTTCATAACCTTCCTGATCGGTGATGATTTCTTTCTGGTAGATAACTTCTTTTGCCTGCATGATGTCAAATAATTCCTTATGTCCGATGATGACCGTTTCTAAGACAGTCAGATGGTCAAATGCATTTTGATTTTGACTTAAAAAGGCAAGTCTCTTATTTTTCTCGATGATGACTTGTCCTGAAGTGGATTCTTTTTCTCCGGAAAGCAGTTTAAGAAATGTGGATTTTCCTGCACCATTGGCACCAATCACACCGTAGCAATTCCCTGGTAAAAATTTTAAATTGACATCTTCGAAAATCTTCTTATCCGAAAAAATCAAACTCAAGCCTGAAACTGTAATCATGATATAACCCCTTTACAAACAAAAATGGCCTAGCTAACGTCAGCACGATTCTGGCCATATTCGCACTTATACTTTACATGAATCCTATGGATTTGTCAATGATATTGTCACGTATTGACTCAATATGTTCATAGAACAGATGAGAATCTATACTGGATTGCACAAAATCATCAAAAGTGATTTTCGATGCTATAATAGACTTAAATGATGGATGGTGGAGGCATAGCAATGTCCAGTCAAACGAAAATCAAATATTTAAATGTCGATCGGAAACAACTCGAATCATCGACATCAAAAAAACATGGTATCGACCAATTGAAGTCACAAATCAGAAATCTATTGGATCAGCAGATTCACGGTATCAGTTTCAGTCCATACATAGGTGAGCAAAACCCAGCGCAATTTGATTGGATCACCCCAGAACAAATCGAATCTAGACTTTCAATCATCAAACCCTATGTGAAATGGATTCGTACATTTTCTTGCACACTTGGCAATGAGGCGATTGCTCCAATTGCGAAAAGACACGGATTAAAGACATTGGTCGGTGCATGGATTGGCGATGATCTTGAGATGAATGAAGCGGAACTTGACAATGTCATCAGAATTGCCAAGGAAGGTCATGCTGACATGGTTGCCATCGGCAATGAAGTCATGCTTAGAGAAGATATCCCGCTTGAGTTACTGATGAGTTATCTCAAACGATTCAAAGAAGCGGTTCCCCATGTTCCTGTAGGATATGTAGACGCTTATTACACATTTGTCAATGAACCAAAACTACTAGACGTTTGTGATGTCATTTTCGCCAACTGCTATCCATTTTGGGAAAAATGCGATTTGGAACATGCGGTCAGCTACATGAAAGAAATGTATGCCTTTGTCAAAAAAGTTTCTCAGGATAAAGAAGTGATCATTTCAGAAACAGGTTGGCCGACCAAAGGAGAAGCCTTTGGGGATGCTCTGCCTTCATATGAACATGCAGCCAGATATTTTGTGGATACATACACCTGGGCCAAAGAACAAAACATTAGCATCTTCTACTTCTCATCTTTCGATGAATCATGGAAAACTGATGAAGAAGGCGAGTACGGTGCCTATTGGGGTCTTTGGGATCACCATGGTGCTTACAAATTTTAAAATTTATTCAATCCATGACCTTCATGGCTGATACAAACAAAAAAACTCTGAAACAGAGTTTTTTTTGATACACTAATTCTGTTGTTATACCCATTCGATGTTTAATATCTCGTTTGTCTTTTTCCATAAGTCTTGCATGTTTTCGACATTGGACGCTGTTTTTGAAGCTTTGATGGGCTGAGATTTGCTCACATAATCATCAACAATCAGACCATTGATGATATCTGCATAAGTTTGAGTCGCCTGTTCGGGTCTGATACCGCGTCTTGCCATGAATCGCCATACCTTTTGCATGAACCCTTGTGTTTCCTTGCCACCCAAATCGGTGTTGACCAATCCTGGATGAACAGCAAACGCCTTAACGTTTGTCTGATTCGCCACATGGGCGTTGAACCCCTTTGTGAATAAGATATTGTACAGTTTGGTTTCGCTATATGATGCCATTAAACTGTACTTTTGGAGTCGCTCCAAGTGACTGGCATGATATCTTGCTGGACGGTGTGCATCACTTGCAGTCGTGATGATGATGCCTTTAGTTTGGATAAGCAAGGGCAACAACTGATGCGTCATGGATACCACAGCAAGATGGTTGACCTGAAACTGCATCTCGTGACCTTCATCGCTCATCATCAAGTGTCCGGGAACCATCGCCGCATTATTGATCAACACATCGATGGCTTGATGTTTAGATTTGATGTATGTGGCAGCTTTGATGATATCTTGGGTTTTCCCCAGATCCGCTTCAATCAATTCAAAAGAGCCCAAAAGCTCTGTCCGTAAACCGTTCAGTTTTTCTTTGTTTCTTGCAATGCCGATGACATAGTGGCCTTCTTGATTGAAACGTAACATTAAAGCACGGCCTATACCTGATGTCACTCCTGTAATGATTATTTTTTTCATTTGAACACCTCGATTTATTATAGCAAATGCAATCGTGCAGCGTACAATGGATGAATCTTGAGACATGTATTTCGTCGTTTTTAAGTCATTCTCACATATTCTACCATCGTTGAGCAGTCACCTTCAGGATGAGAGCAAAGCATGATAAGATGTGAGCAGTAGATCACACTGAACTGTCATATATTGACCTTATTCATCAGTGATCAAACTTGGAGGAAACAATGAAACATCGTCTCATCACTTTTAATCGAAACATGGGTTTTTTGCATTTGATACAGGGTACTGCTATTTTGATCTTGTCACTGACTGTTGATGTTTTCAAAGATTTCAGACCGACCATCTTTGGTCGCTTCTTTGAAGTTTATGAAGGTGGGGGATATGGTCCGGTCACACAAGCCTTGTTTGACTTGCCCTTTGGTTTATTGGTTGGGTTATTCCTGTTATTGAGTGCCGGTTTCCATTTCGTAATCTCTGGACCTTATCAAAAACGTTATCTAGAAGGCATCGAACAAGGGATCAATCCTTTAAGATGGTATGAATACGCAATTTCTTCATCGATTATGATTGTTTTGCTGGCTGCGATGTTCGGTCTATTGACCATCGAAGCGGTTATCCTGATTTTTATCGTCAATGCCCTCATGAATCTCTTTGGTCTATTGATGGAAAAAATGAATCCAATCAGTAGGAAAACAACAGATTGGACAGCGCATTGGTTTGGATGGATTGCTGGTCTTGCACCTTGGTTATTGATTGTCATTTATATGCTCAATAATGGAGATCTGTCTTTACTGCCCTGGTTTGTGATTCCTGGATTACTCTTCTACTTTCTCGTGTTTAACTTGTTTGCAATCAATCAATACTTACAATACAAGCAAGTGGGTCGATGGAAATCATATGTCTATGGCGAACGTATGTATG
This sequence comes from Acholeplasmataceae bacterium UBA6190, assembly GCA_002422045.1. Classification (GTDB taxonomy): domain Bacteria; phylum Bacillota_I; class Bacilli_A; order Acholeplasmatales; family Acholeplasmataceae; genus Peloplasma. The sequence goes on along the minus strand of DITG01000051.1, from coordinate 5,364 downwards.
TGTGGTTAAGTTTGTTTGGGAAGTCCATCTTGGCATGGTTTATCTTCTTAGGCATTTTATTAGCTTAGTATAAACAATCAATCATCAAAAGGAGTGTGTAATTTATGAAAAGAATTGCAATTTTAGTTGAAGATTTGTTTGATGACAAAGAATTGATTTATCCCTATTACAGAATGCTTGAAGAGGGGTTTGTCGTCGATTTGATTGGCGCTGAAAAGGGTGTCAATTACAAGAGTAAGTTTGGTCTGCTCATGAAAAGTGACTATGCCAGCAAGGAAGTATCGGTAAATGATTATGATGCTGTGATCATTCCAGGTGGTTTTTCTCCTGACTATATGCGCCGTACACAGGCAACCGTTGACTTTGTGAAGGCTTTTGATCAGCAAAAAAAACCGATTGCTGCAATCTGTCATGGTCCTTGGCTAATGATTTCGAGTTGCCAGTTGAAAGGTAAACAGATGACGGGGTTTTTCTC
>DITG01000051.1:0-4870 GCA_002422045.1 Acholeplasmataceae bacterium UBA6190 | reverse complement strand
ATGGTCATTTGATTACCTCAAGAACTCCTAAAGATTTGCCTGCATTTACAAAAGCAATCATCAATCATTTAAAATAAGTCCAGTCACTGCCTTAATCATGAAAAAATCCCCATATGTTGGGGATTTTTTTAGTGTTTGATTGTATAGAATAAGACAGTTTCAATGATGATACCATAGGCAAGTCCTGCCATAAATCCCATCAAATCTAAAAATTCGGTTGAACTATAAAATGCGAATGAAACAAATGCGCCTAACACCAATCCACGAACCAAACCCAAGCGCAACCGGCGAGGTCTTGGAAACAATCCGATGACAAGGCCCATCAACACTCTATTGAACCAAAAAGAGAATAAATAGGCAACGCTGAGTTCACCTGGCATCCGTAAGGAAGCCCCTAAGATGCAGACAACACCAAGGATTGCACCAAGGATAATACCGTAGATCATTCTTTGACTCACAGTTTTTTCACTCCTTTCAGGATCTTCTGATACAAGACAATCATCGCCATGACAAAGAGTGCGACAAATGCAAGGGATAAAGATAACCATTTCACCAATGTCACCATACCAGCTAAATCACTGATGATGATCGTTTCTTTTGGAAATCGGTACATGACGGTCGCAGTCATGATATTTTCCAAATAGTCAATCAGAACTGCACCTATTGGTAAATAGTATATCTTCTTAACCCATTTGCTTTCGATTCTTTGACTGAAATATAAGATTGCAAAGCATAAGAATAACCCATAAGCTAGAGGCCATACAACATCAAATGTAAACCGTTGATGAACATAAAATGCACGGCCTTCTGCTCCATAACTTTCAGCGATTTGATAGAGTTGTTCACCTGTATAAAATATCGATGTATCCGGACTTTGTTCGAGCCCGAATGCATCGCTTTTAATAGATTCTTGTGGCAAAATAAACACCATAAAACCGATAAATCCGATCAAAGGAATCAGCAAATGATACCATGCTACTTTTTTCATCATGACCTCTCTATATGATAGAAATCTGTGATCTTTTAAGATTAAGCGGCTGATGAATGCTTTTGCTCAATCTCGAGAACGCATAATGTGTCATCAAGTACCTTGAAGTACAGATTTTTTTCAGATTCCAAAGTTTCATAAACCCATCGAATCAAATCTTGATCATACGATACCGTCACATGAACTTCCTGATAATTGGGGACTTTCAGTTCATAGGAAATCAACAGTGTATGTGTCTGATTGATTTCTGCGATTTTGGATGCATCTTTTTGAACCAATGCGTATAAATGATTGGATTTTTCAACGACACTTAAAAAACCTTCTTTGTCGTGAAACTTAAATTTAAGTACTTTTTTCATGTGAGCATCTCCTAGGTTGTTGCTGCCTTCATTATAACATGCAAGTTGTTTGCTTCACGGTTGTAAGCATGCAAGCAAAAAAGATCATCACAATGAAGTGAACCCTGTAAGTCAATTAGTTAAACGATATCGTTGTTCCTGATTCACCCTTTAAAGCTAAGCTTGCCTTATCCAAGGAAGCAATGACGGATTGTTTTTGAGTTCGACTGGTGAATGACATACACGCTTCAATTTTAGGAAGCATCGATCCTTCTTTAAAGTGTTTCATCGATAAATGATCTTTCAACTCATTGATGGTCACATGCTTTAGAGTCATCTGATTGTCTTGGTTATAGTTGAGATAAACATAATCAACTGCAGTCAAAATGATGAGCACATCAGCATGAATGATTTCTGCCATTTTGGCACTTGCAAAATCCTTGTCAATCACAGCATCTACACCAATAAGTCGATGATCTTGCATAATGACCGGAATGCCACCACCACCAGCAGCAATCACAATATGATGTTGTTCAAGCAATGCCAAAATACTATCTTTTTCGATGACATCCAAGGGCTTAGGACTTGGAACTACTCTTCGATATCCTCTGCCCGAATCCTCTTTCATGGTGTACCCATGTTCTTTTTCTAACTCTTCCGCTTGTGCTTTGGTATAGAATTTTCCTATCGGTTTTGTAGGATTTGAAAAGGCTTTGTCCTCGGCATCTACCAAGACTTGTGTCACAACGGTAGCAATCTGTCTATTGATATGTTTTCTTTCAAACAACTGTTTAAAAGCGTTTTGGATGTGATAACCGATGTAACCCTGACTCATGGCACCACACTCTGCAAAAGGCATTTCTGGTGCTGTTGAAGAGGTCTGAAATGCCAGATTGATCATGCCAACTTGAGGTCCGTTTCCATGAACAATCAAGATGTCATGATCCGCTTCAATGAGTGGAAACAAGGCTTCTGCAACATGATTTAACAATGCTTTCTGTTCTTGTGGTGTATTGCCTAAGGCATTGCCACCCAGTGAAATCACATATCTAGACATGCTGATCACTCAAGGTTGCAAGCATCACAGCCTTAATCGTATGCATGCGGTTTTCTGCCTCTTGGAAAACAACACTTTGAGATGATTCAATCACCTCGTTGGTGACTTCCAATTCTCCTTGAGCAACTCTTGGATATTGTGCACCAAATTCAGATGCGATTTGCGCACCAACTTCGGTATCTAAACCGTGGAATGCTGGCAAGCAATGCATGAAAATCGCATGTCTTTTTGCATGATTCATCACACGACGATCAACTTGATAGGGATGTAAGTCATGGACTCGTGCAAGCCAAACTTCTTTGGGTTCCCCCATTGAAACCCACACATCGGTGTAGATGACATCGGCATCTTGACTGCCTTCCATCGGGTCTTCTGTAAACATGAGGGTTGCTCCTGTCTCTTTTGCAATCAGTTGGCACCGTTTGATCAGTGTCTCATTTGGCCACAGTGATTGGGGTGCAACGGCTCTGAAATGCATGCCCATCTTTGCACAACCAATCATGAGAGAATTGCCCATGTTGTTTCTGGCATCGCCAAAATAGGCAAGTGTGATGCCTTTGAGTTGGCCAAAATGTTCTAGTACTGTTAAGAAATCAGCAAGTATCTGAGTTGGATGATATTGGTCAGTTAAGCCATTCCAGACGGGTACACCTGCATACTGTGCAAGTATTTCAACATCAGAATGAAGATATCCTCTGAATTCCAAACCGTCATACATCCGTCCTAAGACACGTGCCGTGTCTTTGATGGATTCTTTTTTTCCCATCTGAGAACCCGAAGGTCCGATATAGGTGACACCCATACCCAAATCAAGTGCACCGACTTCAAAAGCACACCGAGTCCGGGTTGAATCCTTTTGAAAGAGCAAGACCACATTTTTATCCGTCAGATGTTTATGGGGAATGCCCTCCTTCTTTTCCTGCTTCAGTTTGACTGCTAAATTGAGTAGTGATTGAATCTCTTCGGGTGTAAAATCGAGTAATGTCAGTAAATGTCTACCTTTCAAATTCATGTGTCGATCTCCATGTTTTATATTTTTATCAATCTTTTCGTACGATAGGCATACTCATACATCTGGGGCCTCCTCGACCTCTGGATAATTCAGATGACTTCACTTCAAGCACTGTGATACCGTGCTTTCTCAAGATCTCATTGGTGACGTGATTTCGGTCATAGACAATCACCTTTCCAGGTGCGATTGCTAGTGTATTGGCGCCATCATTCCATTGTTCTCTGACGCTGGTGATCGCATCACTTCCACCGCAACGAATGAGTGTGATCTTTTGATTGAGATGTTTGGATAGTAAATCTTCGAGAGATTCGTTGATTTGAGTCACCAGAACTCCTTCTTCTTGGGGTGTTACTTCAAAAACAATCAATGACTTCTCAATGCCAGGATGAATGGTAAACTTATCGTGGTCAACTTGTGTAAATACAGTATCCAAGTGCATGAATGCTCTGGTTTTGGGTAAATTGAACGCAAGTACTGTTTTAAATTCACTTCTCTTTGTAAATAAATGTTTGGCAAAGAGTTCGATTGCTCTCGGATCTGTTCGTTTGGAAATGCCGACTGCAACCACAGTATTGGATAAGATCAGAATATCGCCACCTTCGATATGATATCTATTGTTCCGGTGGTAGTAAATGGGATGTTCAACATCCGTAAATCTTGGATGATAGGTGAGAATGTATTCAGAAAACAAAGTTTCTCTTTGTCTGGCTTGCATCGACATCGAGCTTATTGCATACCCTTGCCCTACCGACGAAAATGTATCCCTTTGAAAAAACAAATTGGGCATCGGGTCCGTATAGAAGGGATATTCATCTTCGAGTAAATCCATGATTGATTTTTTCTTGTTGAATGTAAAATCATGGGTTCGAATACCTTCGATCATCTTGAATATCATCGGTTTCAATTCAAGCGACTTCAAATAGCCGAAGATGCCAGACTTCAATGAAGTTGACTTCACTTTGGACTCTTCGATGAATGCATTGATGAAATTATCAATCAGTTGTGGATTAAGGATAAACACTTCTTCGAGCAAATCTGTCAAATAAAGAACTTCAACGCCTTCATTTCTGAGTACTTGTGCAAACATGTCATGTTCTTCTTGTGCAACTCTCAAGAAGGGGATATCTTCAAACAAGAGCTTTTCTAAAAGATCAGGCGTCAGGTTTTCGATTTCTTTGCCTGGACGATGCAACAATACAGTTTTGAGTTGTCCTATTTCTGATTTGACGTTAATCAAGTGTCATCACCTATCTTTCATTGGGTGAAAACATCGTTGAGAATGCCTAACGCCCAATCGATTTCTTTTTGCTTGATGACAAGCGGTGGTGCGAATCTGATGATATTGTAGTGGGTTTCCTTGGCTAAAATACCCTGTGTTTTCAACCGTTCGGTGTATTGTCTTGCCCCACCCGCCTCTTTGGTCAGTTCTATGGCGATGAGTAAACCTTTACCTCTGACTTCTTTGAACAGTGGAG
>DITG01000088.1 GCA_002422045.1 Acholeplasmataceae bacterium UBA6190 | reverse complement strand
TCTGCTTTTTCTGCGATATGACGATCATGGGTGATGATGATGAATGTTGTTTGGTATCGCTGATTGATTGATCTTAACAGTTCATAGACTTGTTCAGTTGTATCGCTGTCTAGGTTACCTGTCGGTTCATCTGCAAGAATGATTTTAGGATTATTAATCAAGCTTCTTGCAATCGCGACACGCTGTTGCTGGCCACCGGACATGTTCATCGCCAGGTTGTTTTTGACTTTGGTGAGTCCTACGATATCTAAAAGTTCGTTTGCACGGTCAATCACTGCTTGGGTGATTGGCTTTTTTGAAATGCGGTAAGGCATCAGCACATTTTCAAAAGCTGTGAATTCTGGTAACAGATAGTGAAACTGGAAGATGAATCCGATGGTTTCATTTCTCAAGTTGGACAACTGGTTTTTTTTCATGGCTTGCGTATTTTTGCCATTGATGATCACATCGCCTGATGTTGCTTTGTCCAGTGTGCCAAGAATATTGAGCAATGTTGATTTCCCGCTACCCGATTGACCGATGATGGAATTGAATGAACTTTCCTCAATGTCGAGAGACAGATCAAACAATACTTGCGTAGGGATTGGAGTCTTTTCACCATAAATCTTGTTGATGTTTTTCAGTTCGACGATTTTAGGCATTTCTGATTACCTCGATGACTGTCAGTTTGCTTGATTTGATGGCTGGTGTCAGAGCGGCAAGCGTGGATGCGATGAGTGCAATCATCGCTGAAAGCACGATGAAAGGTCCCTCAATGGTCAAAGGTACGACAGGTGTACCATCAGGATTCAGTGCAAACGTCTGGAATGCGTAAGACAAGCCCAGACCAAAGAGCACGCCACCAATGGCTCCGAAGATGCCTAAGATGAAACCTTCAAACAAAAAGACTTTGGATGCGTCGCGATCTAGTATTCCCATGGCTTTCATGATACCGATTTGTCTTGATTTTTGCATGACCGTGATTGCGAGCGTCGATGAGATCCCGAGTACGACAGAAATGATGACAAAGACTTGAATCATGAGTGACGAAATGCTTTGTCCTTGTAAACCAGATAATAACTCTTGGTTTTCGCTCATCCAATCGGTTGCTTTCAAATTAGAGGATTCAAGATCGTCATTCAACATTGACCCTAAAGTCTCGGCTTCGAACACTTTGTTGATCTGAAATTCGATGGATGTGACCACATCGGGATTGCTGATGATCTGTTGTAGAGTGGATAGCGTGCCAAGTCCCCATGTGCGGTTGATGACAGCAACATTGAAATCGAAGAAACCCACCACAGTGAGTGTGTGGATATTGCCCATGACTGTGATATCAATCGTATCGTTGATTGAAAGATCCAATTGATCGGGATTGCCCAATGTTTTCCCTAAGACAATCTCAAAGTCATTTTCAGGTAATCTCGAGCCTTCTGTCAGTTTCAAATCAAATCCGTAGATCTGATTGGCTTTGTCAAACTCAAATCCACGAAACAAAATCTCTTTTTCAATCAGTCCTTTTTTTAAACTTCCACCCATGTCAACGACTGGGGAAGCCACTGTAAACTGATCTGATTTGAGCAAGATTGTTTCTGTTAAGGATTCATAATCAGAAATATAACGTTGACTGACATCATCGGATAAGACTGAAATGTGTGCGGATGAACCAATCGTCGAATCGACAAGACTATTTTGCAATCCAGAAATCAACGATCCGATAAAGACTTGAACAGAAACACCGACTGAAATACCTAAGATGATGATGAAGGTTTGGCGTTTGGCAGATGATAAAAAGCGCCAAGCAATCTGAAATGCGAGTTTCATGATGCCACCCGCTTTCTAAATGCCTTCAAATCATCTAAAGATTGTAGGATTTCGTCATACTTCAGTGATTCGACATTATGAGGTTCTCTAAATGCTTGTCCACCTAAGATGATTCCGACATGTGGGAAGAATCTTCTGATATCGTCCGTGATTTGCTTTGTGATCACCAAATTATAAGGATTGGTGACAGATAAAGCGATATAATCGGGTTCATAAGCACGAATGGCGGACAATATTTCGTTCTTCGGTGTGTTTGCCCCGATGTAATTCGCATCGAAACCTTCGAGTAACATCAGATGTGCATTCATGATTGCACCAATCTCATGGTATTCAAAGGCTGGAGTCAAGATGACAACCTTACGATTCACTTTCTTAATCTCTTGCATACGCTTTAAAATGTACACATAACTGATTTCAAGTATGGTTCTGATGATGGATGTTCTGAAATGTTCTTTCCAGATGCAAATTTCTTCATCTTCGACTTTACATTGAAAAAAGAGTAAGGATGGAGCAAGCAATTCTGTGTATAATGCTTCAATCGATACAGTACCAGATTCGAGCAGACTGACAGCAAACTGAACTGCTTCACCTTTATTTTCTTGATTGAGTATTTCTAAAAACTGATTGAATATGTCTTGACGCATGACTACTGACCTCCCCGGATTGACCGTTATTCTTTTTCATTATACCTGTTTATTTATAAAAATTGTTGTTGACGAATTCATGTTTACTAAAACCAAAAAAATGCCGCGGTTAGCGACATTTTTTCACAAGGTTTCACATAAATCAGATTGAATTTTAGGCTTTTGAACTCGTTTTCGAGTAATACTTCAAGTAGGGTTGAATGGCTTGGGTGATCTGATCAAACATAGCATCAATATCTGAACGACTTAAGTGTTCTGACAGTGGATCTAACGAGAGTGCTAGTCGGGCATAAGATAAGTCCTTGGTGTCAAAAGCTTTGATCAATAACTGATTATTGGCAATATGACGCTCCGTCATCTGTGCTGGAAAATCAGGCATAGGACCTGCATAGACCGGGCGTACGTCATCTCTTCTGAAGAGTGCATTGGTTTCAACGACATGTCCTAAAGGTAGATTGGGAATCTGTCCTGTGTTTGGGATGTTGACATTGGTGACAAATTCTGTGAGTCCTAACAATGCCTTGAGCTGAAGCACACCTTCTTCACCAGTCGGTGTGATTCTCACCTGTTCTTTGCCTTCGATGATGGCAAGTGCTGATCGATTGCCTTCTGCTTTGATTTCTTTCCGACGCTTGACAGGTGTCAGGAAAAAGCGCCAGGACTTGACCATTTCTGGATCTTTCGTGTACCAGTGGTGCGGTAGAAACTCAACCAGATGACGATCTCCCGCAGCCGCAATCGAACCAAATCTTCTATAAAGATCGAGTTTCACACGTTCAGCGCTGCCAAAAGGACCGTAATGGACCCACTGATCCCCTGCAATACCTTCTTTGTGATATTTTTCTGCAAATTCGGCATAGATCGGCATCAAATCGATATCCTTATAGGATGCATAGTTGATCCATGTGAAATGATTGATCCCCAGCGGATTGATGCTGATGTCTTTGAAATGGACATCAAGACCTGTTTTTTCTTTGAGTGCTCTTCTGATGATCTGTTGCACATGAAAGACTTCATGGCAGTTGCCAAACGCTTTGATTTTCGGATAGACATGATAAAGCATCTGCACACACATCGTCATCGGATTGGTGAAATTGATGACCCATGCATGAGGTGCATGCTTTTCAATCGCTTTTGCAAATCCTTCATAGATTGGCATCATGATGAGTGATCTGAAAATCCCCGCAGGACCTGTCGTATCGCCTACGGTTTGATAGATCCCCCATTGTTCTGGCATATGGACATAGGCTTCCATTTCTTCGAATGTGCCCGGTAAAATCGAGATGAATACAAAATCAGAACCTTTGAGTGCCTCTTCAAGGGTGGTAGCAACAGAAAATGTCCATTTTCCAACCGCTTGTTCATGATTCATGATCAGTGTGCCGATTTTTTGATTGTTTCTGGCTGCTTCGATGTCGATGTCATATAAAACAACTTCTCCACCAATTTCACTTTCGAGTGCAAGGTCACTCATCAGGCTTCTCGCCCATAGTCTTGATCCGCCACCGATGTAGGCAATTTTAACGGTTTTCATCGTTTTCTCCTGTTTCTGTTGCTTTGCTGAATAACTGATAAATGTCTGGATGATGTCTCATGATGTTTTGAGGTCTGAATCCAGTCCCTAGCCATGCAAGGGTCGTATGACCGATGTGCACCAGTTCATGCTGCTCGTTATAGAGTTCGTATCTGAACATGAGTTTGACACGAGAGCACTCAGTTAAATATGTATATTGTGTGTATGTTTCTCCAAAAAAAGAAGGTTTTTTGAATTGTGAGTTCATATCTACCATGGCAAGTCCGACACCTTGTGCTTCAATCGATTTAAAAGACATACCGAGATCATCACAAAACTTGACTCTGCCCATTTCATACCATATGGGATAAACCGAATGATGGATTACACCCATCTGGTCAGTTTCTTGATATCTTGGAATGATTGTCATGACGGATTTCATAGGTCACCTCTAGTTTAAACATACTTACATTATATCATATGTTTTGTCAGTCATCTGATGTATCAATCTCATGAGCAATCCATATTCGATGGTGACTGATTTACCATAAATTGATGAATAATCAAACATCGATTCATCAATACTCATCAGGTTTGATCTTATAGGATTGCCAGAAGAAAAAGAGTACAAGCAGAACAGTCATCAATATACTATCTTGAACATTTCGATCCAATTTGACTTGATATGTTCCTAAATCATTCACATCAACTTGATAGACAGCGAATCCATGTATAAAGTAAAGCGAATTGTTTTCAAATGATGGTAGTTTCCCATCGATGGAATAATTAGAGATGAGATTGAAACTTGCATCATAGTGGTAAATATTCTCTGTAGAAAATGAAATAATGGAACCATCCGATTGAACAAAAATCTGATCATCCGAATTTTTGATCACATGACGATTGACAAATGACTCGGATGTCGAATGGTAGTATTGATTAAACCAATTAATGTATATGACGTGATGATATCCATAACGATAAGGAAAAATGATCATTTCATCTAAAATGGATTCTTGATATCTAAGAATTTTCAATTCTCCGTTGATGAATTCTCTATACATCGTATGCATTCCATAATTTCGATGTAGTCCATAACGATAGGATTCGTTAAACTCGATGTAAACATCATCATTTTCAATGACAAAAGGTGTGTATGTTCCATAATCAACATATTCAAGACCATCAAAATATCTCAGTTCTCCGTCATAAAACCAAGATGTGAAAAAAATGATCTCAGGTTGATCGAAGTATATATAGTTGATATGACTATCAACATCGATATAGAAAGTGATGAAAGGCATGAATTGACCTTCTTCTGTGATCTGATATGTAGAAAACGGGAATCCATCAAAGTTTGGATAATCTGACTTCTGATGATACTCAATCAGCATCACACCATGATTCGTATCCACAAGTGTCATCGAAGCATAGGGACTTGATGCGATCTTTGTCAAATCATGATTGAGTATGTGAATATTTTGATGAGTTCTGACATAGACAAATGTATCATCTGTAATCAACTGCAAGATTTCTTCTTGATTAAAGTTATATTGATTGTTGACTTTGACTTCATTTCTAAAAATCTTTCGATGATTGAAAAACACAATCTCATTATCATCGACATAATATTTAGGTTGAAACTGAATAAAGAAATAGGTAAAAAGTGCAACAATCAACAATAATATACCTATTTGATGATGTTGGACCGTTATAAATCTGGTGTTAAGGATTTTATTGATGGATGTCTTAATTAAAATACCAACACATAATGATATGTAAATCAGAACAAAAGACAAAGATATGTCCCGAATAGGTATGATATATAAAAATGCAGAATGCCCTATAAAGAGCAGTAACGCTGTTTTGACTGAAGATATTATGGTTGAGACATTGATATCGAGTAGTGTTTCAACAAAGTTAAAAAAGACGATAGAGAAGCCCGTATAGATTGCAATGACTAAAATAATTAAGATGGGAACAAGTTGAACATAGTAAATTGATAGAATGAGTAATTGATAGAGAAAAAACATATTCATCCATTTCAGCCATGGGAAAAGATGAACATGTTTAGCCGTATTTTTAGAATATTGATAGGCGAAATAAACGTATAAGTAACTTAACATGATGATAATAATCATCGTTGATAGATAAACATATAAAAATGATGAGAGTTGTGCCGTCATCAGTCCGATGATGACAGAGATTGCAGCCATCATTGAAGCTGCTAACACTAGTTGCTTAATGACTGGAGCACTCAATTTGCCTTGATGAGTTTTGGAGCACTCAAAATAAGCTCGATATAAGCTTGAAAACTTTTCGATGTAGTTCATTATTTTCTCCTTTTTTTTATCGAATTAAAAAACAAGAGAAAATTTCAACAGCGCATCACCATGTACCGGTGTTGTTGACTGATGTAAAGGGATTCAGTGAGTATCGGTTTATGTATACTAACAGTGACTTGATAGTCACTTTGAACAATTGAGATTGGAAACAAAATGATTCCGATGAATCGAATTGTTTCATTGACCCCCATATAAACCCATGTGATGACAATGACAACCTGAGTCATCGCCACTAAAAAAACTTCTTGATGACGGATGATGAATGCTAATTGATCTTGTATTTTCGAGAACAAAGCAGCAATCAAAGATAAAAGCACCACAACAAGTGCTAAGTTAAAAAACCGTATGCGATTGTCTTTAATGAAATAATGGTTCATCTAGACATCCCCTATAATCGAATTATATCATGAATTTCTCATGAATATGATTTCTTAATAATTACAAAGTGTAGAAAAAAAGCACTTCTCTCATGAATATGAAATCAGTGCCTATTGAATAATGTTTATACGTTTTTCTTGTAAGTGATCTTGTGGTGATCGAGAATCTTTTGATGAATCAATTTGTAAGTTTGAGGATTGTCAAGCAAATACTGTTTAGCATTTTCTCTGCCCTGACCAATCTTGTTTCCATCAAATGCAAACCATGCGCCACTCTTTTGAATCAGATCGAGTTCTGATGCAAGATCGACGAGTTCACCGACTTGAGAAATGCCCTGACCATAGATGATATCGACTGAAACACTCTTGAATGGGGGTGCTACCTTGTTCTTCACGACTTTGATCGATGTCTTGTTTCCGATGATATCGGTCGCGTTCTTGATCTGTTCGCCTCTTCTGATTTCAAGACGTACGGATGCGTAGAATTTAAGTGCGCGTCCGCCTGGGGTAATTTCTGGGTTACCGAACATGACACCTACTTTTTCACGAATCTGATTGATGAAAATCGCAATCGTGTTCGCTTTTGAAATCGCGCCTGAGAGTTTTCTCATCGCTTGGCTCATGAGTCTCGCTTGAAGACCTA
>DITG01000001.1 GCA_002422045.1 Acholeplasmataceae bacterium UBA6190 | reverse complement strand
GGATAACTCGAATTCAGGATGGATGACACTTCCCTTATTCACATTCTTGGGGCATACCATCTGGCAAATATCACAACCAAAAAGCGCATAATTACTATCGATTTCATGGTCGGTCAGTATTCTTTTGGACTGATTGTAATGACTCATGCATCTCTTCATATCAAATCCGGATTCACTCAAAGCCGATACAGGACAGGCATCGATGCATTTTCTGCATGTGCCACAACTGTCATCAGCAATCAATCTGATTTCTTCTGTCAGAACGACATCCATGAATACGATACCTAAAAAGAAATAACTACCCAGCCATCGGTTGATGATGAGCTGATTCTTACCAAAGAATCCCAAACCGGCAAGGACTGCTGCCAAGCGTTCATCATGGGGATGATTGTCAACACCAGACTGATAGGGGACATCAATCTTTTTCATCACATCATCGATTCTGTGCTTGAGAACCTGATGATAATCACTACCAAACGTATAAAAAGAAGGCACAAGATGTGTCTTGGTATGCTTGATGATACGTTTGGGATAGGCTAAACCCAAAACAACCATCGTCGGATAACTGATCTTTGGCACGTGTCTACCCAATTTTTGAGCTTCATCCAGATAGCGATCAGTTCTGATGATACCTACCAGATCAAATGATGACTCGAACATGGATAAAATCATGCGTGCATCCATGGTACACCTCGATGATATAGAATCAATACTTGTGTCCTTCGACAGGAACGATGCAGATGAATTTGAAGGTTTCATTGCCTGTGTTTCTGAATTGATGAAGCGTATCACCAGGGACAAACGCATAGGATCCTGGCGAAACAGGCGTGACGATACCACCAATTTCAATTTCTCCTTGACCTTCAAGTATATAGTTGATGTGTGGCCATGGGTGTTGATGTTTTGGCGAATATCCTTCTTTTTCAAGTGATACGACGCGCAGCACATGATCTTGCCAGCCTTCTAAAGGGGAGACCAATGCCTTCATGCTCGCATGCTTGGCCAAGGGTGATGTGAAGATGATGNNTGATGTCTTTGACATCGTTTAATTTTCCAACCATTGAGAACCTACTTTCCAAACCAGAGTCTGGTTTCCCTGATGACGCTTTCTCTTGAATCGGAGGCGTGAATAAGGTTTCTGAGCATTCTTTTTTCAGCCATGGAGTTTGCAAGCGCATCATCTCCAAACTTGCCACGGATTGAATTCGGATCCGCTTTGGCTGGATCGGTTGCTCCAATGAGCGTTCTGACTTCCTTGACAGCATCTTCAGTATCTTTGGATAATACATAAGCGAATACTTTTTGACCGACAAAGACATCCAAGATGGCTTGCTGGAAATAAGGCTGATTGACCGCTTTGATGACATCCTCATAGTGAGATAGGATGAGTGGAGCGTCTACCACGACTTCTTTCGACATGTCAACAGAAAATCCGTTGGATTTGAAAATGTCTAAGATTGTGGAAACCAGTTGTCTTTGTACTGCATCGGGTTTGAACATAATGAATGTTGTGTTTTTCATGTTAATCTCCTGTATTTTTTATGGATTAAAAAGGTGCTGGGCACTTCATTTGAAAAGCTTTTAAGGTTCTGGGATGGATGAATTCAACTGAGGAAAAGTGTAACATCATACGTCCATTGGTTCTGTGTCCGTAAATACTATCACCGACAACTGGATGACCAATCGATGCCATGTGCACTCTGATCTGATGCTTTCTGCCACCTTTGATTTCAACGGATACTTTTGAAAACGCATCGAAAGTTTCGATCACTTGATATTTGGTCAGTGCAGTTTGCCCGTTCGGTGAGATGATTTGCCGATTGGAGTGTCTGTCACTACCGATGCTTGTTTTGATGATGCCATGACTTTCCTTGAACGGATACTGACACAGACATGTGTAGATTTTGATGATGTTCTGACTTTCAAACAAATGTGACAAATAACTATGAGATAAGGGGTGCTTGGCAAAAATGACCATCCCACTGGTATCAAGATCAATCCTATGAACTGGAAGTACAGGATAAGGATATCCCTTTTTTGCATAATGACTGGCCAGTCGATTGGTCAAGGTATCTATCGTGTTACCATCCGTATGGACAAGCAACTGGATCGGTTTGTTTAAAATGACCAAATCTTCATCTTCATAGATGATATCGATGGAATCGTCATAGGGTTCAATGTCAGAAGCTTTGACATCAGAAAAATCGATTGTAATGAGATCATCTTCAGTAAGAAACCTTGAAAAGGGTTGGAATACACCATTGACTAAGAGTTTTTTACCAGATTCCAATTTGTAGATCGTTGACTTTGAAACATAATGATTTTCTAAGAATGCGCGTATCGAATGATGAAGATATGCATCACTTGGCTTGAATTTGATGATGTTGTCGTAGACATTCATGTGATCTTCTCCTGATTTCATCCATCTATTACTATTGTATCATATACCCGATACAGAGCGTCAAAGACGACACGATGACAAAGAAAAAACCTTCCATGATGTGGAAGGAAGTATCTCTTTAAGCGAAGAAGATAAAGTATACCATGAATGCAACCACTGCCACAATCACGACCACAGTGACAATTTTAGACACTTTTGATTCTTCATAAAAGCGATCTTGATGGTTTGCTTGCATGTTTTTCGCTTGTTCTTTTCGAGCAAGCATGTCAATTTCCATCTCTCTAAACTCTCGTGGATTTTTCTGTCCTAAACTCATATGATACCCCCATGATTTCTTTAATCATAGTATATATGAATAAAGCGATAAAATCAACTTGATCATGAAATCTAGGTCAGTTTGATTTCTCCGGTCTCAATACGCTTTTTGAGCAACAACAACTTTTCACGAATCAATTCAGCAGTTTTCAGGAAAGCTTCATCAGGCAGCCCTGATGGATCATCGAGTCCCCAATCCTCACGATGCTGTGTCGGAATGAATGGACATTCGACATTGCAACCCATGGTGACTAAGACATCGAGTTCTTGAGGAATGTCATCGAGCAGTTTGGAATGCTGTGTCAGATTCATATCGACACTATAGAGTTCTTTAATGATTCTCACCGCATCCTGATTGATCTTCGGTTTCGTTTCTGTTCCGGCACTGTAAGGTTCAAACAGATCTGCTGCCAGCTTTTTGGTGATTGCTTCAGCCATCTGGCTTCTACAACTGTTGTGCACACATACAAACGCAATCTTAAGCTTTTTCATGATTCAATTCTCCTTTGGGAAACCAATGTTTGGTTCGATTGGCTATTTTGACAAGCATAAGCATCACAGGCACTTCGACCAGCACGCCAACAATGGTTGCGAGTGCAACACCTGGATTCAGTGGAAACAGTGCGACTGCAACTGCCACGGCAAGTTCAAAGAAATTGGATGCTCCAATCATGCCTGCTGGCGCAGCGACATCATGACTGAGCTTGAGTGCCTTACTGGATAGGTAGGCGATGAAGAAAATCATGAACGTCTGGATGATGAGTGGAATACTGATCAAGATGATATGAAGCGGATTGGACAAGATCAAGTCGGCTTGTAATGAGAAGATCAAAATCAGTGTCAACAGTAATCCGCTGATTGTCAATTTTGAAAATTTAGGTATGAATTTCTGATTGTAAAACTCAGTACCCTTTTGTTTGATCACGACATATCTTGTCAGTGATGCCGCTGCAAGCGGAACAACGACAAACAAGAATACCGAAAGGAACAAAGTAAGCCATGGAACCGTGATGCCCCCAATACCAAGCAAGAGTCCGACAATCGGAACAAACAAGACCAAGATGATCAGATCATTGGTTGCAACCTGAACGAGTGTATAGGCAGGATTGCCTCTGGTGAGACTGCTCCAGACAAACACCATCGCTGTGCAAGGCGCTGCACCAAGGAGAACTGCACCTGCCAAATAATCGGATGCCAAGTGAGCAGGGATAAGATTTGAAAAGATTACATAGAAGAAAAGATAAGCAATCCCAAACATGGTAAATGGCTTGATAATCCAGTTAACAACCCATGTGACATAAAGTCCCTTTGGGTTTTTGCCGACATTTTTGACCGATGTGAAATCAATTTTAAGCATCATCGGATAGATCATCAGCCAAATCAATAATCCGATCGGGATGTTCACGCTTGCGACTTCAAAACGCGATAACCATTCTGGAATGATGGGTAGTAATGTGCCGATGCCTACACCGATGGCCATACATAAGAGTACAAATAGCGTTAAGTATTTTTCAAAAAAGCTAATCTTCATATGAACGCTCCTAGTGTTGTTTTTGAATCAGTGCTTTGACTTCTTCCAGTGTTGGAACACGTCCATAAGATACAATTTTCTGGTCGATGATGAGTCCTGGTGTCCGAAGCAAGCCAGAGTTTGCAATCGATTCCATATCGGTCACATACTTGATATCTGCCTTGACATTGAGCTCTTTGACTGACAATTCAACCAGTTGTAACAAGCGTTTGCAATTGGCACATCCTGAACCGAGTACTTGAATTTCCATGTTGATTTCTCCTTTCTTAAATGAATAGATATTCGATGACATTAAAGGTATATCCCATGATGAGAATACCCATGGTGACAATGCCAACAAATGTGATGAGTAACTTTGTTTTCACGACTTTTTTCAGCATGATGATGGAAGGTAAAGACAATGCTGTGACCGCCATCATGAACGCAAGTACTGTACCGAGTCCGACACCTTTTGAGACCAATGCTTCTGCAATCGGAAGTGTGCCAAAGATATCTGCATACATCGGAATACCTAGTAACGTTGCCAGCGGAACTGAGAAAATGTTCTCATTGCCTAAGATGGATTCAATAAATGTCTGTGGTATGAAACCATGTATGATCGCACCAATACCAACACCAATCAAGATATATGGCCAGACTTTCATGATGATTTCTTTGACTTGTTCTTTGGCATAACAAATACGTTCTTTCTTAGTCATCACGGCTTCGTCAAGTTCAGTCGCACACCCAATCACGGCTTCGTTTTTCTTCATCACAAAGGATTCAACATAACGCTCCATCTTGAGAAAACTGATCAGTGATCCACCAAGAATGGCAATCACCAAACCGACAACCACATAAGCAATCGCCACTTTCCAGTTGAAGATGCTTGCCAGTAAGATCACTGATGCCAGATCCACGAGAGGTGATGAAATCAAAAATGAGAATGTGACACCAATCGGCAAACCCGCTTTGGTGAATCCGATGAAAATCGGAATCGATGAGCAAGAACAAAAAGGTGTGACTGTACCTA
>DITG01000126.1 GCA_002422045.1 Acholeplasmataceae bacterium UBA6190 | reverse complement strand
ATACGCCCATGGCTGTTATAATCGATATCATAACCTGGAAGTGAACCGTCTGGTTCGTCATGGAGTGGGAGTAACATATCAAATTTCAAGTTGGCAGGCAAAATGGATCCGAATGTGGATCCGGATGAGGTTGCAAGGACATACATGCCATTGGGTCTTGAATTGATGAAGGTATTGGACAAGTTTCCGTTTTCAGCAAAGTAAATGTATTGTTGCAAGACTGGGTCTGTCTGCATCGGGAAAGAAGGACTGTAAACATATTCTCCTTGTGGATCCGTACTTTCTTCAGTGATAGTTGGAATCGGCAAGGTGGTTGCAAACATATAATAACCATTGGTGATGGCTGTTGTCGTCTGAGTTCCGAGTGTTCTGGTACTATCGACATCCCAAACCTGACCATAGAGTGGCAAATCCTGAACATATTTATATTCCTGTAATGTACCGACCTGAACTGTGGACCCCGCAAGAACAGTCCATCCTGCACCGCCATGTGTCGGACCTGCACTTCTTGAAATGACTTCCGATTGGAAGTTTTCAAATGTTGCTTCCGCACTACCATATCTGACATATCTGCGGCCATTCAAAACGATTTCAGTACGATTCATGGTTCTTGTATAGGTTGTTCTTAACCACTGTCCAGAACCTGAATCATAAGTATATTCATATTTTCTTGATTCGATGGTAATGTCTCGATTTGTTCTTGAAGCATAAAGTTGGTTGCTAACTGTACTTGAGTTGTCATAGAAGAAACTGATGCCTGCAAACACAGCTTGTGTTGTGTCGTTTTTGCGTGCACTGTAGTACACTGCATTCGTAAAATCAAAGAAACGCAAGGATGACAAATAGTTTGTTACCTGATCGAGTCTGCCGATCAAATCGACGTTAGGGTCCATGTTGACAATAAAGTTGAACGTTGATTGCGCGTTATTATTACCATACATATACAAGTTAGCGCCACGTTGGAGACGTCCGAAAATACCGCCAAATCCGCGCTTGTCTTCCGGGAATAGTCGAATATCGGAACTTGTTACTGGAAAAATGAAGGGATCATTGACTGCATAGAATCCATCTCTGATGGTTTCATAATCCATGATATCAACATTATTAAAGTTGACAAAGTTATTGGCGACAGTGCCTCTGTTGAAAGCACGAACCGTACCATAATTGATTGCTGTGTCAATTTTGACATACTGTGAAGTTTCGATGACAACGGTTGCCCCAACAACGCCACCTGCGACGTCAGTTGAACTGATCTGACCATGGTTCATCATACGTCTCATCACCGATAAGCCATAACCGATAACTCCACCAGATGAAGCATTAATACCAGGTCTTTCTTCAGATGAAGTTCTAGTTAATGCACGAACAGAACCTGAAACGAGCGTCGAATAGAATGAGTTTTCATATGCAGATGCTGTAACCGGTTGTGTAATATCAAAACGATAAGGATTGGCAATCCCACCGCTCATCGTTACAAACGCTGGAGTAGGGGTCGAGTAAATTGAAATTGATATCGTTAGTGCAGAAACATTACCATAATTGATACAATTCGATAAAATGGATGCTGCAATATTGGCATTGGTTGCCGAAGTATAAGGCGTTAATGCATTGCCAAATACAATTTCACGATATATCGCCAGACCTAAAATACCACCCGTTCTCGAGAAGTTTTTAGACAAACCGATGATGGTTCCAGAATTCGATGAGTCATAAATTCTGGACTTTGCACTCATGACCGCTGAAGCGATACCACCCAAGACAGTACCATGACGATAATTGGTGGTCGATCCGCCAGTTGTTGAGTCTGTATTGAAGGTTGTATTGGCTGTGTCAACTGCACTTGTGTATTCAAACCTGATGTCTCCGATATTGGTAGAGTCCTGGATATCGCCATCATTGAACGTGACGATGCCACCTGCAAAGACGTTTGCATGTCCAGAAATCCCCCTAACAGAAACCCCAAAGGTCGAAGACATATCGGCACTGTTGATCGAGTTGATGATACCGATGGTTGCTACCGGCATGGAGAGGTTACCGTTCGGATCCATGTTTCCTGAATTGTTATAATTGACAAATCCAGCGATATAGATATTGTTTCTAGGTGTTAAATTGGTTTGGTTTGCTGTGATGCTACCTACAATGATCGATCCGTTCACAAGGCCGTTTCGAATCACTCTACCCTGTGTCAGCGTCTTGGCAATACCTGCAACAAAGAGTTGCCTTTCAACGGTTGTCGATGATTGCATGGTGACATTCATCACTCGGATATTACCATCATAAGTCACATTGAGATAATCGATATTGTCAGAGGTTGTGATGCCTGCAATCGACATCGTTTGTGTCATGGTTTGATTCAGATATTCGATATTACCGTTGTTTTCAACAAATCTGAGCAAGGATAAAGCATTTTGTGTTGAATGGTAGACACCTGAAAAATCTGTCGATCCAATGATTGAAACGTGAGCATTGTTTTTGGATTGTGACAGAGTAATGCCGCTACCGATGTTATAAAGTAATGTAGTATAGGATAAATTCGTGAAATTATTGGTCGATAATAGACCTGTAGATTCGTTGTATAAATGGACGAACTCAGTGGCTTGCGTATGATTTGTAGTGACGACGCCTGCGGAAACAATCAGATTAGTACCTTTATTGGCAGTATTTATCGTCCCTAAATTTCTGAATTTTCCTTGAGTTGAATTCATTACATAAGCAAGTCCTGAAGATTGACCGATGACGCCACCTAAGTATTGTGTTTCAACCGAAGCTGATTTCAATTCTTGGATGGTGAGTGTTCCTTGATTGGTGAGTAATCCGATGTCATGGAACGCAGTGGCAGTATTGGTGATCTTTCCAATGATCCCACCAATGAATACGGTAGGATTACTTGAAACTGTCATGGCAGTACTGGTTGTCCCTGGACCGTTAATGGTCGTATTGTTATAGGCATCGGTAAGGATGAGTGGCTGTGTGATGGAAGTTGCACCGACGATACCACCGATATGATAACTTGGATTGATCAGGATATCTGTCCGGTAAACATGGTCGCTATTGGATTGTATCGTTCCTTCAGCATAGACGCCTGAAATGATACCTGAAGCTTGTCCGACAATACCACCGACATAGAGTTCTCCAAGGGTTGCGTGTCCAAGATCAATTGTTGATTCGACCAGCACATTTTGAATGTGTCCTCCAATCATCTGACCTGCTATGAGTCCGACATAATTGGGTACCCCAGCATAGTTATCCGTTTCAGTCAGTGTCACTGATCCATCATAGAAAATGAGATTATAGACTGCACCAGACAAGATACTAAACATCCCCGCATAATATGATCCCGAAGCAATACCATTTTTGATACGTAAATCATAAATATATGTTTCTGGTGAATCTCCTGCAAAGATGCCAGAAAATTCAACGGTTGGTGTGATATAAGCGTTTTGAGCAACTTGAGACATGTCGATATTTTCAGTGATGATGTAGTTCAATTGACGATATGGCGTAAGAACTGTTTCTCTGGTGTAGTTGAGCATCTTCGAAAATGCAATCAAATCGATGGCACTGGAAATGACGTAATAATTAGAGACTGTGATGTTATCAGCAGGATTATCAGTCAATACAATGGTGAAATTTCCGATCACCTGATTTAAACCAAGGACGGATGGGTATTTGGCAGTTGGATCATTTTGAGCAGGATAATAATACCAAGATGAACCGAGTGTCGCATTGCTTGATCTGATTTGAGCAGTCGTCAAACTCGTTGCTAGCCCGTTAGGTGTCGTAATCGAATAGGTCGATCCACCGATGGTCACTGTTTCTTGATATACCGTATCATCGAATGCTAAATTGGAAATTGTACCTCCTGAATGATTCGCATAAATCACAGGTTGAACGGTAAAACGAGAACCATAAGAGGCATTGATGACAACTCTGGATACAAAATACGCATTGTTAAAAATACCGTGGTTATCGAATAAGATACCAGCAGCTTGCCCTGCGGATGCGACCATTCTCACACCTGCTGTAAGCGCGGATGTGCGAGTATCAATGGTATAAACGTGGTGGACATTGCCCGATGTGCCATTATATCCGACAATCGATGATGTTCTATATAACTCATCACTTTCAAAAGTAAACTCAAAGGTCGGGTTGATCAATCCGAAATTCTTGATCGTTCCCTGATTGTAGGCAAACATCGAGTAATATTTGGTATAGGCAATTTCGGTTTCAATATCGGTGCCTGGATAAAGAATCTCAATCAGTTTGTCAAAACCTGAAAAATAGAGATTTTTGATT
>DITG01000016.1 GCA_002422045.1 Acholeplasmataceae bacterium UBA6190 | reverse complement strand
CATGTTATCTTCGGCACGGTTTCAACCTTGCTGACTGCGTATGTCATCACACGCATGCACTTCAAAGGAAAGAAACTATTCTTCGCATTGATCATTGGAACACTGCTCATGCCAAACACAATTTTTAGAATTCCGATGTATGCTTTTTGGACAAGTCCAGGGATTGCACCGTTATGGGACGGAGTCAAAGCACCTTTCTTGCCTTATCTGCCATTATGGGCTGGCTCGATGTTTGCAGTGAATTCATTTTCTGTCTTCATGTTCATTCAATTTTTTAGAACGATTCCAAGAGATTTGGATGAGGCGGCTTATATGGATGGAGCGAACAAGTTTCAGGTGCTGTGGCATGTGCTCATGCCCGTCTTAAAACCAATTGTGATCACCGTCGCACTCTTGTTATTCATCGCAGAATTCAATGATTATCAAGGTCCGCTCATTTATGCAGGATCTGTCGAGACCATGCCACTAGCGCTTGTATTGCCTTCACTTGGACTCGATTCAACCAATACGTATGCACATGTCTATGCCAGATCGATTGTTGGTGTCATGTTGCTCATTCTTGTCTTCTTTGCTGCACAGCGTTACTTTGTGGGCAATGATGCGGATTCTGCCATCAAGGGCTAAGGAGGAATGTATGAAGAAAATTTTGCTAATCATCATGTTCATCCTGACATTTGTACTTGCATCATGTCAGGAAAATCAAGAACCTACGGAAGAACAACTAGAGGATTATTTCTGCAAGGATCAGCCTTTGTCCGAGGCATGCTATGTGCCATCTGATGATTTGGATTTCATATCGACAGAACCTGTTGAATATGTGATTACAGAAACATTTGATACCGAAAGAGTCAATCAAGCACCTAGAAACTGGCTGCTTTATCGAAATGAAGAATATGCCATTGATGGTGTGAAAGCCATCATCACTCAAGGAATGGGTGAAAATCGTTATGTCAGAATGTTTTCGGATGGACTGAAAGTTCCAATGTATCCACAATCTGCTCCGACACCGACATTCATTTTTACAACCAAGTTCAATTTGGATATCGATCGTAAAGGTGTGATGGAAGGATCGTTATGGATTCCTTCCGAAGTGCCTGGCAATCCTGTCAGTTTTGGAGTGGCAACAGGCGCTGTTAATACCATTTCGGTGACGATCGGTTCAGATATGAAATTATCTGTCAAAGTGGGTGGACCCTACTTTTACTATTCAGGAACTGGTGATGGAGGCGACACCATATCGACTGCCCACACACTTGCAAAAGATACATGGTATCGATTCAGATTTGAATGGGATGCCAATCTCAATCAAATCAAAGCTTATATGTATGTGAATCAGTTACCTGTTGCACTCTATTCTGGTACTTTTCACATCAGCAATCGTGTGAATGCGATCATGTCAGGCATGATTTTGGTGCCTAATGTGGTCAGAGTTACGATGCCAAGAAATTATACCAGTGGTTGGGCTTATCTCGATGATGTTGTTGTGGAAAGGAAGGTGTAACCGATGAAAAAACTGTTGTCTATACTATTTGTCGTAATACTCACCCTTTCACTCATTCCCAATCTGTTGATCAAAGCTCAAGAAAAAGTCATTTATCTTGAGTCAGATTATCAAAGGTTGCACGCCGTCATCGAGCATGTCGAAAATGTGTTGAAGTATGGTCATGACTACAATGAGAATACGAGCATCTTACCCGATGCTATCAATACTTTAACTGGTGAACCCGCAAGATGGACATTCCCAAACCGTGCAGCTGTTCCCTATGCTAATCTTGCCAATCAACAAAATTTCTTTAGAACACTGGTTGGCTTATCTAGAGTGACTGGATCACAAAAATATAAGCAAGAAGCAGTCACCATCCTCGATGAATTTATGACAAACTATCAGTCGCCTAATGGACTCTTCAATTGGGGAGGACATCGTGCGATCAATTTGGATACCATGGAAGTTCAATCGACTGAGGGTCCAAACGGACCTCATGAGTTGAAAAACATGATGCCGTTTTATGAACTGATGCTCGAAGTGGATGAAGAAAGAACACTCAAATTCATGAAGCAACTATGGACAGCTCATTTCTATTGGAGTTCTACAGACATGAATCGTCATGGCAGTTACAGTACTGCGTTTGACAACAATGTATTTGGTCAAACCATTCCAGATCATGTCATCCAGTTTGACAGTCAAGGTAATCCGATCATTCCTGCCGATTCTCCAGGATTACTACCTTTCGTGAATTCTGCAACAGATCTTGCCTATGCAGCATTTGCTCTGTCGAATCATACAGGTGATCCTGTGCCTGCACAGTGGGCAAAGTATTTGATGACTCAATACAATAGAGCATCCAATCCTATAACAGGCATGACAGTTTATCAATATAAGTCAACAGCAGTCACACGTTCACCGATTGAATGCTCAGATCCGCAGTATACGAATTCTGGTTGTGGCGATAGAGTCGCTCGTCAATTCAGAGATTTTGGAGCGATTGCCAGAGAATCGAATGTCGCATGGAAGAATACTCAAGCGGTTTATGTCGATAATATCCTGATGTTGCTCGAAGCTGCAGACAAATACGGAGTGACAGACTTTGTCGATTGGGCTAGACAATATTTGGAAGGTTATTTGGAATATGCCTATATCCGTGTTGATGGCAAGAATATGATTGTTCCGATGTTCATCGATGGCACGATCACCTATGGTTATGTTGTTCCACAAGTTGGCTATTTCGGACCTTCAAACATGAGACTGGATTATGTGAGTATGCCAACGACATATTTACTTCCAATTTTGAGAACAATCCTGCAGACTGAAGGCATTGCCAACCAGGAAAAACTTTGGGGATATTTCAGAGATATCGTCTATACATACGGCTTAGGTGATATAGGACCAGTTGGAGGCATCCATCCTAAACTCAATTTGGATACCTCAATTGATGACCCATATGCATTGATGGCCATGGTTGAACTCTATAACAAGACGAAAAATATCGATTACTTGAATGTTGCAAGAACCATCGGAAACAATATCGTCAGAGAAAAATTCCATCGCGGATTCTTTGTTGAAAGTGAAATCATGCTCTATAGTAGGCTTGATCAACCGGACACACTGGCACTCTTAACATTGGATGCCGTGGTCAGAGGGATTGATTTGTCCGAAATGCCGTTCTATTTAGCAGATTCTGGCTATATCCATGGATATTTGTTATCAGATGATGGTGTCACAGAAGATCGAAGTTACACTCAGACTGTGATTTACACCAAGACCATTTACGATTAGGAGGAAGCATATGAAAAAATCAATGATGTTCATCGTTTTGTTTTCTATGTTTTTCCTTTTGATAGGGTGTCAGGAGCAAGCTTCAACAGAAACTGAAGAAGCAATTGATGTGTTTCGCTTATTGATGGAAGCAGAAGATTTGTCTGGCATGTCCAGTAAAACCAAAAGTGTGATCACTGTCGATGGAGATTTGGGGCTGCCAACGATTTATCAAGGTGTCACCATCACTTATCAGTCCAGAAACCCAGAAATCATCAGCAATATAGGTGTGGTCACATTGCCCAGCAGTTGCTGGATTGAATCCAGAGACCAACAGGGTTTGAATCCTGAACAGTATCGGAACTTGAATGATAACTGGCCTGTACTCCTGGATGTCACACTGTCTTTTGAAGGGCAGCAAAGAACTGCCAAGTTACTCTTTGTTGTAGCACCACGTGAAGGTTTCACGTGTCAGAAATATTTAGGTTAGAAAGGGAGATATGATGAGAAAAATACTAGGAATCACGAGTTTGTTCCTGCTTGTGCTGATGCTTGTCGCATGCGGTGGGAAAACATTTACGGTGACGTGGGAATCGAATGGCGGAACAGGTGTGCCTGTGATACAAGCCAATGATGGCAGCAAGATTACCCCACCAATGGTACCAACACGTCCAGGATACATCTTTGAAGGCTGGTACAAAGAATCAGACTTGACCAATCCATGGGATTTTGACAATGACATCGTCATTGCTGATATCACGCTTTATGCCAAATGGAGCCTAGACGGACCAACGGATCAAGACAAAGTCGATTCAGCTTTCAATTGGCTCACTATTGGTGATTTGTCAGCACTCACGCAAAGTTCGCCTCGACTGATCTTGCCAACATCAAGAGAATCAGTGACGATTACTTGGTCAATTGACAAGACAGAATATATCGCAGCCAATGGTGTGATTACACAACCAACCTTTGAACAAGGTAACCAAACAGTTCTGCTTACAGCAACCTTAACACTCAATCAAGTGACCAGAACCAAAGTTTTCACAGCAACAGTGATTGCACTTCCATCGGTTGAAAATACTGAACCGATCATCAATGAAACATTCAAAGAGTATAGTGCGGGTAGCATTCTGACGCAATCTGGCATCTGGGGACCGGTCTCTGGAAAAACTGGTAATTCACTTTTCACAGTCGTGACGTCGATTCTTGGCACGACCATTCCCAAAAATTCGAATGCCTTAAAGATTGAAGCATTGAAAGAACTTCAAATCGAGGCTCCGATTGTCCATGCCTATCCGTTATTGATCGTTGAAGTGGATTTGATGCAGACCAGCAGTTCAAATGGATCTGCAGTGAATATCCAGTCATCATCATCTAGCCCGGTCGTTGCTTTTGGTCTAGACGGAGCAAGCCTCTATTATCGCGTGGATAATGGCACGTTGATGAAGAAAACGATCAATGTCAATCAATGGTATACCTTGAGAGCAGAAATCAACTTAACCAATAAGACCATTGAAGCATTTTATTATGAAAACGGACAATTGATTAGTCTGACACCAGGACCAGTGACTTACGTCGGGACGACACCGATGCAAAGCCTGTTCATCAGAAGCGGAAGTTCAACAACAGAAGTACTGCGTAGTCCGGCTTACGTGACCAACATCATCGCAAACCGTATCGAGGCACTACCAAGACCTGTTGAAATCACCAAACTGGGTGAAGTGACAGGTATTGAACCGACTGTCAGTATTGCTCAAGACAGCGTCTTTACACCAAGCGTTCCAATGATCTACAATTATTACGGCAGTCAGGAACTTCTTGTCAAGGACACAGATTATACACTTGCTGTGACCAATCCGGTGAATACGGCAGTTCCAGGAAACTATGTTGTCTCTTATGTATTCACTAATGTGTCCAATCCATCAGATACCAAGACAGTGACACAAAACGTCACGGTCTATGAAGTGGGTCAACCCAATGAGATTACAGCTGTCACTTCAACCGTTGTCGGATATTTGGAACAGACAACTGATGTCACAGTCACTGTCGTTCAACCGAGCGGTATGCTCTATTATCGTTTATCCAACAATGCTACAGAAGATAAAGCATTCATCTTAGGTGGTAGTTCCATTGAGATATCAAGTGCATCAGTCGTGATTGGTGATGTGGCAGCATCAGGATTCACACACATTCATTTGATGGTTGTTCTCTTTGGAGACTCCAACATTTTCAGTCATGCAATGACTTTTGAAAATGTCACCTTGATTTCAACGCCTGCAGAATTCATGACAGCATTTGCTGTAGCTCCGGGAACCGCAGATATTTTGGGTAGATACGCATTAACAGCAGACATTGATTTGAGTGGTCTGACATGGACCGATCAGAATGCATCTTTCAAGGGTGTCCTTTATGGCAATGGATTCACGGTAAAAAACCTGACCATGTCCAAGACGGGTACCAATTATGGTGGCTTATTCGCAAGAGCCAATGGCGCTTTGATTCGTGATCTTGTCATTGATCATTTCTCGATTGTCGCTGTTGATCGCGCAGGCATCCTAGTCGGTCGCATCGAAAATGGCGATACCATCATCACGAATGTTGTCATCATGAATTCATCCGTGACAGGCGCATCATCCAATGGTGTCGGTGGTATCATCGGTATGGTATCCAGACTCACCACATTGACCAATGCATCGATCATCGATTCCGTGGTCATCGCATCCGGACAGAAGAATGTCGGTGGTGTTGTGGGTAGAGTCGATAGTGCAACATTGATTGCAAATGATATTTATGTCAGAGGTGTGACGGTCACATCGACTGTTTTAGGAGAAGCTGTATTGGATGTCGCTGCAGGCGGACTTGTCGGTTATGTCAGAGACAACATCGCTTCCATCGTAACAGCCAATCGTGTTGTCATCATTGATACCAACATCAACGCCATCGTTGGTGGTGCATTGATTGGCTATTTGAGAAGTCCAGGAACAGCAACCGTTCAAAACACATATGTTCAAGTCAACTTCACACATGAAGCAATCAACGCTGCAGGTCTTGTCGGCAGAGTGAACAACGAAGCTGACAAACTGAATGAAGCAACCATCTTTGGATCGCTTAACCAAGCGAAATCACATGTTCAGACTCAAGACTTGACAAAGGTTCAAATACCTACAAACCAAGCATGGTGGAGTACCAATCTTCCAGTCTTTGTCGATCATATTTTATGGACGTTTGATACCAATGGTATCTTTGCATTAAACAATTATTTAGCATCTAGTAAACCTTTCATTGCAGTCACTTTAGACTATAATGTTTCGATCGATAATGAAGTGATTCAAATACGTGAAGGTCAAGCGTTCATGGCGAGTGCACCACTTGTCCCAGGCTATAATTTCATGGGGTGGTATACAGATGCACTCATGACTCAACCGGTGATCGTCCTGATCATCACGGCTCCAGTCACACTCTATGGTAAATATGAAGCCATTCCGACTTATGATGTTACATTTGAATCCAATGGTGGATCCTTAGTTTCTTCGATCCTTGGTGTGCTTGAACATGCATTGATTGTTGAGCCTATCGATCCAACCAGAGACGGTTATACATTTGAAGGATGGTTCAAGGATGAACTCTTTGCGAATCCTTGGGATTTCGCAGTGGACACTGTCACTGCCAATCTGACACTTTATGCGAAATGGGCTGAAATTCCAGCAGTGACCTATACGGTAACTTTCGAATCCAATGGCGGATCTGTTGTTGAAGCGTTGTTACTGGTTCCAGAAAATACGCTCATCACTGCACCTATCGTACCAACGAAAGATGGCTATACATTTGAAGGTTGGTTCAAGGATGTTGAATTGTTGAATGCGTGGGTTTTTGATACAGATCTTGTGAATGCGAATGTCACACTTTATGCGAAGTGGGCACTTGTTCCAGTCACATACACCGTGACCTTTGAATCCAATGGAGGATCTGTGGTTGCGGCGATTCCAGGCATTGAACTGAGCGCAAAAATTACAGCACCAACAGCACCGACCAAGGCAGACTTTGATTTTGCTGGATGGTTCAAGGATGTCGAACTGACTCAACCATGGGACTTTGATGCCGATGTTGTTGAAGTTAACCTGACACTGTATGCGAAATGGACTGAAAAACTTCCAACTCCGATTGCATCAGCACAAGCATTTTACGATATGAGCATCAGTGGATCCAGTGAACAATTTGTGCTTACCGCCAATATTGACTTTACAGGATTTTCATGGGTTCAGTCAGGTACAGGCACTTCATTTAGAGGAACACTCGATGGAGCGGGTTATACATTAAACAATATTACAATCACCGGTTCGGGTACAGGAGTCTATGGTGGAATCTTCCAAAGAGTCAATGGAGCAACCATCAAGAATCTCATCATTGACACTGCCAGTGTTGATGTTGTGGGACGTGCAGGTATTTTAGTCGGTCGAATTGAAAATAACAACGCAACCTTTGAAAACATCACGATTATGAATTCAACACTCAAAGGCACTGACAGTAATGGCGTCGGCATATTGATTGGTAATGCATCCCTTGGTTTTACAGCAACCGAAATCACTATCAAGTCCTCAACTGTCTATAGTACTCAAAAGAATATAGGGTTTATTGCTGGCAGAGCGGATAATCTTGCACAGATTACAGATGCATACATCTTTGGATCAACTGCAGAAACCACACAAACATCAACAGATTCAGGTGTAGGTGCATTCATTGGCTATACAAACCATGCAAGTGCGAATATCATCATTACACGAGGTGTTGTTGAAGCATCGACATTGAAGTCTAGATCAGCAGGTACATTGATCGGGTATCATAAGTTAGGTAGTCTCACAGCAACCGATGTCTTTACCGATGTCACATTTGTGTATGCAAGTGCAGCACAGCACGGCATCATTGGTCGTAAAGACAGTACAATAGCGGATGTGATCACACGCGTGTTTGCCCATTATGTGGGTCAACAAGTTGGCGTAGCAATCCAGTTACCTCCCGAAAATGTTCTAGCTAATTTGGATGGACTGAACCAAGCATGGTGGGAAACCAATATCCCGAATATCCATGGCAATATACTATGGACTTTTGATGCGGTTTCGAGATTTTATGAGATAAATTAACACCAAATCCTATGGATAAAGAGTTGTGGATTCGTTCACAACTCTTTTTTTATTTCAGTCATTGTGTTAAAATAAGTCGAGGGAAGTGTCAACATGAAATACTTGTTATTGTATAATCCAGTCAGTGGTAGATCCAACTTTAAAACACATCTGAATATGATTATCAAGACATTCCAAAAGACGTCCCATACCCTTGAGATCTATGAATCGAAAGCACCCAAGGATTTGGAAACGGTCGCTTTGGATAGAGCAAAAGAATTTGATGTTTTTTTGGTCGCTGGTGGAGATGGCACAGTCAATGAAGTCTTAAATGGCATCATGAAGTCTGACAAAAAACCCGTACTTGGGTTGTTACCCAGTGGCACAGCCAATGACGTTGCTGCGATTTTGGGCGTCAATAAAAATATCAAGCGATCACTTGATATCTATTTCAATGAAAAGCCAGTCAAGATGGATGTCAATCAGATCAATGAACAATATTTCTTATATACCGCAGCTTCCGGCATCATGACCAAGATCAGTTATGCAGTGCCGAGAAGACATATCAAAAAATACGGATACATCGCATATGTCATCGAAGCGATGAAAGATTTGACCCAAGAATACAGGTACCCCATCAAGATTAAATATGACGGACAAGCAGTTTCAATGGAATGTGTCATGGTCTTAGGACTGTCTACCAATCGTGTCGGTGGCATGAGACTGATGAATTTTTCATCATCGAAACTCAACGATGGATTGTTTGAATTGAGACTATTCAAAAGAGCTAAGTCATTATGGAGATTTAGATTATTATCTTCACTGATTCGTGGAGGAAAGAAACTGAGAGAAGATTTGCATATTGCATCTACTAAGTTTGAGATTGAAACCAGTTCCAATGTCAGTTGGAATGCTGATGGCGAATTTTCATGCAAAGGCAATATCGTGATTCAGACACACAAAGAAGCCATCGAAATCTTTGCAAGTGCAAAGACTAAAAAGCAGTTTTTCTAGCCGAAATAGCTCAGGTGGTAGAGCAGCTGTCTCGTAATCAGCAGGTCGTAGGTTCGAGTCCTATTTTCGGCACCATTTTTTGAATAGTTAATTTTTTGAGAAAGACTATTGAAAATCAATGGTCTTTTGCTTTTGTGATCAAGAAAAATTATTTTTTTGATGCTTCAATCAAAAATGTTAATCATGAACTTCCATGTCTAAGAGATAAGATTTGAATTCTCGCTTGATTTATTGATTTCGAGAGTCTCTGTCTATATAAAGCACGGGGGTCAGTAACGAGGACATGTTTTCAAATATTATAGGAATTGATATTTATATAGAACCCCAGATACACGTTATAAAAAAGCTATAACACTTTGGTTTTACACAAAATCTAGATACTATCTTCTATTAAATGGATTAACTTAACTCGTAGTGATGTATTTGAAATTCAAGTTAATAATCTAAACTTTATCTTACAATTGTGATCTATATATCAAAAAACGAAAAAAACGTTAAAAATATGATATATTACACTTATATGTGTTTTTATTCAATTTATATTATTAAAATACACGAAATAAACGTAAAAAATTGATATTTACTGTTCATTGTGGTAAGATACTCTTGAAAGTGGGGTAAAACTAAATGTTATTGAAATTTGAAGTCTCTAATTTATTATCTTTTGATGAAAGAGTCTCTTTAAGCATGGTTCCAAGTTTAAATAGTAAAAAAGACACAATAAAACTCAAAAATTCTAGCGTTCTGCAATTTTCTGCAATATATGGTGCAAATGCTTCTGGGAAAAGTAATATTATTAGTGCATTGAATATTATGAAAAGATTTGTGATGCAAGGTATTAAAACTCTAGACTCAAATAGTTATTGCAAAAATAATAGTTTGAACAAAAGCAAATTGACGGAATTCAATATTGTATATTACATTAACGGAAGATATTACAATTACGGTTTTTCAATTATTATTTCCAAAGGAATCATTCAGGAAGAATGGTTACTAAGTATTGATCCTAAAAATGACACACAAAAAGTATTGATGAATTATACTCGCGGTAATAAAAATGTAGATAATGTTTTTCCTGAAAACGAATTTCAAACTGAAACTAAAGACAGATTAAAGACATATTTGTATGATTTATCAGACAATAAAGATGTTTTATTGATGTCGGATTTAGTTAGAAAAAAAATAAAAAGTAAAGATTTGATCTTTGTGAAGAATTTTAAAGAATGGTTTAGTTTACTTGATATTAATTTTGCTGAGGGACCAATTGATTTTTACGAGTATATGGACGATGGAAACTTTGATAGAGTTGAAAGAATACTAAATGAATTTAATACTGGAATTTCTAAAGTATACTTTGAAAATGTTACTTTAGATGAACTAATTAAAAAAACAGATAAGAATATGGTTGATGAATTATTAAAAGAAATTGAGGAAACTATAAAAAAACAAGGTAAGTTAAGGGGGATAATTCGAGGAGGTAAGGAGTTGTACCGCATTATGGCTGATTCGATAGATGAGATAAAAGTATGGACAATTAAATTGAATCATAACAATTCTTCCTCTGTTTTTGATTTTAGTGAAGAATCAGACGGTACAAGAAGACTTTTTGATCTACTTGATATTGTTTTAACAGCTAAACAAAATGCAATATATGTTATTGATGAACTTGAAAGAAGTTTGCATCCGGTACTAGTAAAAAGATTATTAGAAATATTAAGAGAGGAATTTTCAAAAAGACAAATTCAATTAATTTTCACAACACATGAAACACATATTATGGATTTAAAATTGTTAAGAAAAGATGAGATTTGGTTTGTTGAAAAGAATGAGCAAGGAGCCTCTCATTTATATTCCTTAGATATATTTAAAGTAAGAAATGATAAAATAATTGAGAATGGATACTTGAATGGAATATATGGGGGAATCCCTCTATTCAAAAAAATGGTGGATTAAATGGCACCATTGGGGGAAAAATTCTCGATTCGACGAAGATATATAGATGGCAAACAAAACACGGTTGAGCCATTTAAAAAGTACTATATTCTAGCAGAAGGGGAAAAGAGTGAAATTGCATATTTTAATGCACTAAAAAATAGTCATTTTTTTAACATCCGATCAGAAATTGAAGTTATTGTTCTTGAGCGTACAGAGAGTGATATTCATAATTCTAACCCCAAAAGGTTACTAATGCAAATGATGGAACTAGAAAAAATTGATGATCATGAGTATGTTATAGTTTTTGATTCAGATATATATAAAACAACAGATGGCTACCAGCAAATTATCGATGACATGATGCAAAATAATATTAGACCCATTGTTACTTCACCGTGTATTGAATTATGGTACATACTTCACATAAAAAACAGTTTACAAGATCACGTCATACCGAATATTGGAGAAATTTTTGCAAATGAGAAATTAAATTCAAGACATAGATTTACCAGCAAATTATGTAAGGATTTATGCAAATTCAATCCAAAAACAACATTTAAAGTTGAATTAATTAAAAATATTAGGTTAGCAATAGATCAGGCATCTTTACTTGAGTCAAATTTGCATAAATTGAACTCTAAAGTTGGTACTAACATTCACATTTTAATAAAGGAATTATTAGAAGATAATAGATTTTAAGTTGAGTTTGAGACTTGAAAGAAGGGACATAAAATGAATCAAAGGAAAACTCGTTCTGATTGTACTGTTGGAACATTTGAGAAAAAAACTGGATTGCCACCAGGTGCAATTAGAAATCAAAATGGAAGAGATACAAGAAGTGATAAACAAATTGGAACAATTCGAAAAGAATCAGAAAAGAAAAAGTAATTTGTGTGATTGATTCCATTAATATATCCAAATATATAAAACACGGAATATTATAATCATTCAGAATCAACTTCATCAGGCTTTTTTACATGTTAAGTATATGTTTAAATTGCGGTTCCTTTTTTCGGCATCATTTTTTGAATAATTTATTCTCTGAGAAAGACTATTGAAGTTCAATTGTCTTTTGATTTTTGTAGTCATTCCAAATATGTAGATTAATCATCATTGATCAATAATGCAAATCAAAAATATCTAGGTAAAAAGTGATGAGTTGGAATTATTTGTCATCCAAGAATATCGAGGATATCCGATTTATAGATGCTTTGTTGAGTGTATTACTCAAAATAAGAGGTATCCTATTAAGTCTGTCTACTTTATTGATTGAGGTCCATGCGAAGTCAATACAAACCGAGATAACATAGGATGAATGGTTTATTGCATAAAAACTTGTTTATGGTATAATATGATAGAAGAATAGAGAAGGAAGTGATCAGATGAATATATTATCATTTATGAAACCAGTTCACGAAGTAATCTTACTTTACAGTGACGAATCACTCAAAATTGCGCTCGATAGAATGACAAAGCATCGATTTACTTCAATTCCGATTGTGGATAGAGAAAATCATTATGTAGGCACACTCACGGAAGGCGATATCTTGCAGTATGTCATTCACAATCAAAAATGTTTTGATGGCGACGATATGTCAAAAGTACTCGTCAAAGATATCAAACGTTTAAGAGACTATGAAACTGTCGGTGTGAACGCAACACTCACGCTTTTATTGTCGGTTGCTAAAAATGAAAACTTTGTGCCCGTACTCGACCAAAATGAAAAATTCATCGGCATTGTTACGAGAAAGAGCTTGATTGAATATTTCTTCACACACAACTTTATGGTTTTATAGGGTTCAACCGAATCAACTGGATAATCAATGAAAGCACCTGACTAATGTCAAGTGCTTTTTTCATCTACTGTCTTCATTAATGCTGATCATTCGAGATCAAACAATGTTTACTTTTTTCAATACACGCTTCGTATACCAGACGGTGATGCCAACAGCACTCCAGTTAATCAATACAATCCCCCACCATACACCATCAAGTCCCATATTGAATGTGGTTCCTAGTAAGTAGAAGATTGCAAATGGCAAGACTTGTCTGTAAATCCCGATATAGATAGCAAAACCAGGTTTTTTAATGCCCTGTAACACGGATACACAAATATTAAGAATCACATAAGTGATGAATGCCAGTGTTTCAATTCTGAGATATCTTGCGCCTTGACTGATAACAGCTGTATCTTGGTTGAAAAGACCAATCCAAAAAGGTGCGAACGGAAAGATGATAAGTGCACCGATGATCATGATGATAATGCCATAAAGATTAGCCTTTTTTAGGACTTCAATAATCCTATTGAATTGTCTTGCACCATAGTTTTGACCAACAATCGTTAATACAGCAATATTAAGACCGAGTGTCGGGAGTAGCGCAAGTTGCTCAATTCTGACGCCTGCACCATATCCAGCGATGGCGGTTGTACCTCCATACTTGATGACGTAGTAATTAATGATGAAGATTCCAATTGCAATCGTTGCCATATTGAGCGAAGAAGGGATGGCTTGTTTTAGGATATCTTTCATTGAATTCGCTGAAATGGTTGATGTGTTGAGTAGTTTCAAATCAAATTCAGATGAGGACTTGACCTTGAAGAACAAGTAAATTGTGCCAAACATTTGAACAATGACAGTGGCAAGTGCAACCCCGATGACACCCAATCTGGGCAGTCCAAACCATCCGAAAATGAGTAATGGATCTAGAATCAAATTCATGAAAAATCCAATCACCAAGAAATTCCGGTAGGGCTTAGTCTGTCCTTGAGCAGAGAGAATACCGGAGAATAATGCGTTGAATACAAAGAACAAAGAGCCTAAAAAGATGGTATTTGTATAAGATATTCCAAGTGATCTGGATAAATCATCAGAACCCAACAGATTAAACAAGGGTTCTGTGATGAATGGGGCAAGGATGGTGATGATGATCGACAAAATCACACCTAAAATCAATGCATTCTTGATGAGTTGGTGAAACAAGGGTTTATTTTTCTGTCCGAGGGCAATCGATGCAAGCGCTGATATCGCATTGCCTAAACCCGCAGTGACTGCAATGATGATGAAAAAGATTGGGAATGAAAGCGTCAGACCTGCCAGTGCATCTGTTGATAGTCTACCTGCATAAATTGTGTCGACTACATTAAAGAGTGTATTGAATAAGAATCCGACGGATGCCGGAATCGCGATTCGCTTGAGATGTTTTGTGATACTACCTATCGTTAAATCCGAATGTTGAAGTTGATTCATAGAATCCTCGCATTTCTTCGTATAGCGACATCATATGTCCAGATGCCCACATTGTCAAACGATTAGCAACATGCATCTTTATTCATCATGAATTGGATGCATAAAAATGATTGCTTTCATGTTATCCTAAAGATACTAAGATCAACTTAAAAAGACTGATCAAACCATCATGATTGGAGTTTATAAACATGTCTGACATTATGCAGGAATCACTCGCACTACACAGAAAACTTAACGGCAAAATTGAAATCAGGAATAAGATGAAACTCGAAAACATGCATGACATGACTTTAGCCTATACACCGGGTGTTGCCAAAGCATGTCTTGTGATCAAAGATAATCCTGAAGAAGTCTATCATCTGACATCCAAACGAAATACGGTCGCGGTCATTTCAGATGGAACAGCAGTCTTAGGTTTGGGCGACATCGGTCCGCTTGCTGCTATACCTGTAATGGAAGGAAAATGTGCACTCTTCAAACGATTTGCCAACGTGGATGCGATTCCAATTGTCTTGAATACCAAAGATGTCGATGAACTCGTTGAAACCATATATCG
This sequence comes from Acholeplasmataceae bacterium UBA6190, assembly GCA_002422045.1. GTDB lineage: Bacteria > Bacillota_I > Bacilli_A > Acholeplasmatales > Acholeplasmataceae > Peloplasma. The sequence goes on along the minus strand of DITG01000016.1, from coordinate 19,968 downwards.
GCTTTCACCGTCATTTGGAGGAATCAACTTAGAAGATATTTCAGCCCCTCGCTGTTTTGAAGTTGAAAGAAGACTCAAAGAACTGTGTGATATTCCTGTTTTTCATGACGATCAGCATGGAACTGCCATCGTGTGTGGTGCAGCATTACTGAATGCCTTGAAACTAGTGAACAAAAAACTGTCACAAGTTCATATCGTCATCAATGGCGCAGGTAGCGCAGGCATTGCAATTACTAAGTTTTTACTCGAACTGGGGGCAAAACAGATCACAGTCTGTGACAAATTTGGCATCATTGTCAAGGGTGATCCAGTGCTCAATAGTGCTCAAGCTGAAATCGCATTACAAACTAACAAAAAACAGATGAAAGGCAAACTGGAAGACGCGATGAAAGGTGCGGATGTATTCATCGGCGTATCTGCTGGCAATATCGTGTCAGAAGCGATGGTTTCAAGCATGAATGCTGATGCGATTGTCTTTCCGATGGCGAATCCAACGCCTGAAATATCAAGAGAATTAGCGCTTAAAGCTGGCGCTCGTGTGGTTGGTACAGGAGCATCCAATTTACCCAATCAAATCAATAACTCTCTGATCTTCCCAGGACTCTTTAGAGGTGCTTTGGATAGCAGAGTCAAGCAAATCACAACAGAGATGGAAATCGCCGCATGTAAGGCGCTCGCGGGAATTGTTAAAAAAGAGGAATTGAATGAACTCTATATTATCCCAAGCATCTTCAATAAAAAAGTCGTCAAAAGAGTTTCTAAAGCAGTCATGAATGCCGCGCAGCAATCCAAGTAAAAATCATCAGCACAGAACAGTTCAATCAAAAAAACACAACATCGACTCATCATCAGATGTTGTGTTTTTGATCTTTTGCTATCTGGACGACTCAAACTTAAGAGACGACTTGCATTTTTGCTTTATAACTGCTCCAGTAATAAGCGACCTTGTAGGCATCCAAAGTGGCCTGATTAACAAAGTAAATGATCATCGTTGGTGATGTATTGGTGAACATGAACAATGAGCCTAAGATAAGCCCATCCAAGAAAGTTCTTGTGATATAAATTCTTTTCAGATTGATGCAGTCATAGAATGCTCCATAGGCGATAAACGAAATGTTATAAGGTATCGTGATTTCTTCAAGACTCACACATCCGTTGAACATATAGGCACTGATTTCAGTGATGCCTGTTCCAAGAGTGACACTGGCGAGTGCATATGCATCTCTGAATGCATAGAGCTCAATGGTTGTCACTTGATTGGGAATCACAATGGATGCTAGGGCACTTGCCTGGTAAAAAGCGTGAGACTTGATGGTGGTAACGCCTGATCCAAGATCAATCGATATGAGTTCGGTTACTGAAGAAAAAGCATCTTCTTCAATAATGAGTACTTGCTGAGGTACTGTATAATGAGAACCTGTTTTCGCTTGTGGATATTTGATCAGTGTCGTTAAGTCGTATGAAAACAGGATGCCATCAAGCGCTTTGAAATGCAGGTTGTTACTGGAAACAATGAATTCTGATAGACTATGACAATGACGAAATGCATTCGAGCCTATGCTAGATAAATAATCTGGCAAGGTGATGGATGAAAGACTCGTAGCATTCATGAATGCAAATCTTCCGATTGATGTGAGCGTCTTTGGCAAATAGAGGGTATTCATGAACTCAGCATCAGAAAATCCTTGTTCCATGATTCGAGTGACTGGTTTGCCTTGATGGAAGTTCGGAATGGTGATGGAAGATAAGTTACCCGCAGTACCGATACCGACTTCATATGCACTATCACTATCGATCAACTGATATTCAAGACCATCTGTACCCCAATCTGCATAAAGTGTGACAGGTTGATCAGGAAACTGATGAAATATGTATAATTCAGGATCACTTAAATCTTCAATCCAACCAGAAAATACAAAACCTTCTCGGATTGGATCACCTGGTGCATCCAGTGGGTCTCCACTTTGGCCTGTCATGGGTAATACATTGGATCCACCTTGGCTGTCAAAGGTCACGGTGATTCCAACGGATATCCATTTTGCATACAGTGTGATATCATGTGCAGGCATGGTTGAGAAAGAGAAAGCAGAAGTGAGTTCAGCATTGGTGAACCAACCCAAGAATTCAAAGCCTGATTTCACGGGTTCATCATCTAGAATCAGCGGCGATCCGAAATCGTGAAACGATGATGGCATATCATTTCCACCATTGGTTTGATAGATGATGGAATAAGTGTTCACAACCCATTTTGCATATAAAGTCACAGAAGATTCAATCAACGTTTTCTCTGTCACTTTTTGTTCAAACTCCGAATCGAGATACCATCCATCCAAAGAAAAACCTTCTTTACTGGTTGTGGGTAATCCGCTTTCAATCCATTGATCAAATGTCATGGATTCGATAGGACTGCCGCCATTGGTTTCAAAGGTGATGACCCTAGATTCATCCGTACATCCAAAAAAAACGATTAACCCTATCATTACCAAAAACAGATGTTTCATTTTTCGCATATTTTTCTCCCCTAAAGATAAAACAGCAACCAGAGTTCTAGTTGCCGTTTTTGTATGGATTCCCTATAATTGTATCTTACACCTTAACCACACATATTTCAATAGTATCTTCTATTTAGTTTGGTTAAATCACGGTAGTGTACAAATCAATATGTGATCAACGAATATGAACAAGAATATGAATACAACACATCTACAATGAATAGATCATGACTCATCAGCAATGATGCTATTTGACGATATCTCTTGGTGGATCAAGCTTTTTCAAGTATAATAGATGATAGAAAGAAATCGGTGAGCAACATGAATGAAATATGGTTACTACATCAGAAAAGATATCCGTTGATGCAAATTCAAGATTACATCAAATTGCTTCACCAAGCGATTTACGGACCTCGTCACGCCCTATCACAACCCGATCGAAATCGATTGTTATCGTATTTGAATGAAGAAATAGAGTCATCTCAGAGATTCTATGACGCTCAACACTTCATCGAAATTGGGAATGGATATTATCGTATTTCCATTGAATGTGTGAATCAAGGGGTCATGACTGCAAATGAATTCAGTGAAGTTTTCTTCAAAAGTATGATGAGCAGCCCGGTGATCAGTGAACATCTCCATCATCAAATGGATAAACGATTGAATGAACTGCTTGAATTGATCCATCAGGGTATGATACATCTGGATCCGATCCATGCCAAGGAATTCATTGAATGGTATCAGAAACAAGGTTATCCTGCGATCCATCATAGCGATGCATACCGAAAAAATTACCATCCGCATTACAGAGTCGTTCATCAACAAGATATTCCAAGCCATTGGTTTAAAAATCACAAATGATGAACAACAACTTTTGATTAATCAAGAAAAACAGACAAATAAATGGAGGGGAAACCATTGAGAAGTATTCGTATTGTCGTATTACTGAGTTTGATGCTTTTATTGGTGTCTTGTATATCGATGCCTAAGGATTACTTTATTGAATTTGAAACACATGGAGGAGGCCACATCGATGCGATTCACTATCAGACCATCGATGATGTGGTGATGCCTGCTTTTCCCATCAAGGAAGGGTATCATTTTATTGGTTGGTATCTCGATGAAGCCTTAACAGAGCCATTTCTCATTGCTTTACTAGATGATAAAGACAACTTTAAAAATTATATCTTGCATGCGAAATGGCAAGTGAAATCGTATGATGTTCATTATCATGTGTTTCGTGAAGATCCTCAAACAGGTCTCGTCTTGTATCCTATGGAAACAATCGTACAACTTGAACATGGCGTGAATCATTCGTTGATGCTGACTTCACTTGGTCGAATCTATGCATGGGGCAACAACGCGAGTGGTCAGTTAGGCATTGGGACATTTCAAGATCAACTGGAGCCAATCGAAATCACCCATTTTTTCATGCTTGATACAGATGAATCACTCATATCGATTGGTGCTGGGAACCGGTTTTCTATTGCACTGTCTTCAGAAGGCAAGGTATTTGCTTGGGGTAACAATCAGTATGGCGCCATTGGTGACGGATCCTTTTCAAACACATACTTGCCAAAAAGAGTCACTCAGTTGAGTCAACTGGACGCACAAGATAAAATCAAGAGTATTTCAACAGGTTACAATCACTGCCTTGCCTTGTCTGATCAAGGACGTGTCTTCGGTTGGGGCAGCAATACGCAAGGCGCTATTGGTGACGGTTCGATCTCTCAAAGAAACACACCTGTTGAGATTACAAGCCATTTTCAACTCGGCCTCACTGATCGAGTGGAATGGATTTCTGCTGGAGGGATTCAGTCCACACAGTCGTTTGCAACCACTCAACTCGGAAAAATATTCAACTGGGGTTATAACTCCCAAGTGCATTTGGGAGGAGGAAACTTGGTTGAAAGACTTTTTCCAAGACAGGTGACAAGTTCATTTGTCATGGATGTCGGTGATCAGATCAAGCAAGTCTTCATGGGTCAATTTTATGCCTCAGCACTCACCCATCAGGGTAAACTTTTTGTCTGGGGTTTAGGGTTTCCGCTTGAGTTTAACAATGGATTATTTGCTTCAGCCACACAAGCGCACACCATCAATCATCTGCTTGATTTGGAACTTACAGAAAAAATCATCTCTGCATATTCAGCATCCTTGACGCATCATTATGCGTTGACAGATTCGAATCAGTTGATTGTTTGGGGATTTAATCATAAAGGACAATTGGGAATCGGACNNATATCGGGGAAGAATCAAATGAGTATGAGTTCTTTTATCCGATCAACATCACTTCAGAACTCGACTTGAACCCAAATGAGAAGATACTAGGGGTCACATTAGGCACTCTAAACTACACGTCGCTATGGACAGACGGACAAAGATTATTTGGATGGGGAAATAACGATGCTGGACAATTGGGAAAAGGCACAACCACATCGGTCAATCATCCCGTATCGATTTCGATCAATCACGCTGAAGATCATCATGTGATGCAATTACCTTACGGCTCACAAATGATTGAATATTTGCCTACCCGTGAAGGATATCGTTTCTCAGGTTGGTTTTCTGATATGGAGATGACCACACCTTACACTTTTAGCCTGATGCCTGCGCATGAGATTAAACTATACGGATATTGGATTTTACAATCATAACATACAATCCATCATTGAGGAGACAAAAAGCGATGAACGTGATGAAAGCAGCAGAATTGCTGATCGATAAAATCAAAAAAGATTACAAAGATGATATTGCAATCGTTGTCATCATGGGGTCTCATCTTTATCAAGCGACCCATGCAAAGTCAGATTTGGATCTATACTTCATACCCAAAACAGACCGTGGATTCCAGCTAGGTACCGTATTCATCATCGATGGCATCGGTTTTGATTTCTGGCCCATTTCATGGGACCGCATTTCAAGAATCGCATCTCATGATGAGCGCATCGGAGCAATCATCACCGAAGGTCAAGTGATTTATCATGGCAATGAAGAAGACTTAGTTCAGTTCAATCAGTATAAAGCCAAAGCGCTGGATGTTTCCAATATCGGGCATTTCATCTGGAAAGCCAGAGAAAAAATGAAGTCATCCTATGCAACATACCATGAGTTTGAAAGAGCAGTCAACTTATCCGAAGTCAGACTTTCAGGTATCAAACTCATCTATCACATCACAGAAGCCCTGTCTTTGCTCAACCGAGTGACGATCAAACGTGGCAGAGGAAAGCTCTTGAAAGAGATACTTGAAATGCCAATGGTGCGGAAAGACTTTGAAAAACAGTATCACATCTTATTTGATAGCCAGGATATTCATAGAATCAAAACATCGTTGTCATCGATGTTTGAAAACACTCAAGACCTCATCAACAGAAGTGAATCAGATCATCTACAAGGAACCTTCAAAGATGAAGCACATGGTTTCTATGAAGAATTGATCAACTATTATAACAAGATTGAAAGAGCATATCATATTGGAGATCATCAGACTGCGTTGTTTGCTGCAGCTGAAATCAACATAGAACTCTATGGAATATTAGGTAACCGNNATCAAAGATTCATCAGAAAAAACTGGTCGAATTGCTTCAACATGAAGGTGTGAAGATTCGTGAGTTCAAAGATGAGCATGCGTTGAAAACCTATCTGGATACATTGTAAAATAGAACAAAAAGCACTCGAAAGTGCTTTTTTCTTAGGCTTATGATTCGATTTCTAAAGTCAGATCAGGAACGTTTTCTTTTGAAAACTGTTTGATCTCATAACGATACGCAATCCATGAAATGAATCCGGATAACCCATCGGAAATGGCAAAGGTCATCCAAATGCCCATGATTCCAAAGATAGGTGTCAGGATATAGACCACAGGAAGAAAAATCAGGAGTTGTCTCGATAATGCAATAACAAATGCTCTGACAGGATAACCTAAGGCCTGATACACAGAAGACATGATGAACTGAAAAGCAAGAATCAAGAATCCAATCGGTATGATCTTGAACGCATCCATGCCAATGGAGATGAACAGTGGATCACTGTTCTTAGAGAATATCATGATGAGCGGTCTTGCGAAGATAAACATGATGGCAGCAGCAATGAAAAAGTAGATCATGAGATACCGGGTTGTGATGATGATCGTATCTCGAAGACGATGATATTTGCCAGCACCATAATTGAATCCAACAATCGGAATCATGCCTTGAACAAGACCAAAACCAGGGAGCAACAAGAATGCGGAAAGTCTGTTGACCACACCGAAAACGGCGATATAAAGCCCTGGATCGGTGGGAGCATATTGATTGACCAAGTGGTTGATTGCAATCACCACAAAGGCCATCAGACCGTTTCTCAAGAAGGTTGGAAGACCGATGACAATGGTTTCTTTTAACATGGGCAAATCAAACTGATACAAACTGGATTTGTCAATCATGAGTGCTGATTTAGGTGATAAGGATGCGATGAGTACATAGGTGAACATGGCAACTTTTGCGATGAAGGTTGCGATGGCTGCACCTGAAACGCCTAAGCCTAAGCCCCAATCAAAGATGAATAAAGGATCCAAAAAGACATTCAGTAGTGATCCAATCAAGAGTGAGATCATTGAAATATTGGCTCTACCTTCAGCACGTGCAAGATTATTAAGAACCAATGCGCTTGTGAATGGCACAAGGGATAATACAATCCAAAACATATAATCTTTGGCATATTCGATGTTGACTTCGGATGCCCCAAAGATGTAAAGAATTTCATCCATATAGATTAAACTTACCACGGTCAGTATCGCTGCAAAGAGTCCGTTGAAAAAAAGCGCTGAATTGACTGCTCGCTTCATCGCGGCTTTGTCGCCTCTGCCAAAGGCTCTTGAGAATATGGAAGAGCTTCCCATGCCAAACATCAGTCCAAGTGCGAAAATCAGTGTTTGGAAAGGTAAGACGATGGTGAGTGCACCAATCGCGATTTCTCCGACACCCCAAGCGAGAAATAGCGTATCGACTAAGTTATAGAGTGCATTCGCAATCATGGCAATCGTTGCCGGTATGGCCAATTTGAAGAGTACTTTTTTGACATCCATTTGGCCTAGCATGGCACTTTGTGTTGTATGCATGAACGCTAACCTCCGTTTATAGATGATTATAACATTTTTTAAAGAGAACTTGACGATGAAAATGGTGATGTTTTTGAATGTGTTTTCGTGATATAATGACGATTGTGCAACCTTAGGTTGAGGAGATTCTCATGAAAACAAAATTCATCATCTTGCTTGCAGTCATCTACATCGCTTTCATCGCATTAGGATTACCTGATGCACTTTTGGGTTCGGGATGGAACATGATCAGAGATGACTTATCCACGTCCTTGGGTACTTTGGGATTCATGACCGTCACAGTTTACATCTTCTCGATTTTGTCGACATTCAACGCACCGAGATTACTCAGATGGTTTGAAACCAAGAGAATCGTTTTTTTCAGTATTTTATTCACTGGAATTGCGTTGATTGCCATCAGTAGAATCACAAACTTTTATCAGATGCTTTTCTTTGCCTTGCCACTGGGTGTCGGTGCAGGTGCGATTGACGTGTCACTCAATCATTATCTTGCAACAAACTACAAAGCAAGCCACATGAATTATCTGCACTCCTTTTATGGCATTGGTGTGACCATGGGGCCTTCAATCATGGCGTATGCCTTGAATCTCAATACTTGGCGTCTAGGTTATGTGATCGTCGGATCCATGTTGATTGGAATCTCAGTTCTCGTCTTGTTATCCTTTCAATTATGGAAGAAGGAAACACAAGCAGAGCGTGATACTGATCATGCTCATGTGTATCTCAAAGATATTCTAAAGACCAAAGGTGCGATTCCAAGCATTTTGATCTTTTTGATATATGTTCACATGGAATCACTTGGTGGCGTCTGGATTGCCAGTTATTTTTACATCACCAAATCACTTAGTTATGCTCAAGCGGCACTGTTCACGACCACATTTTATCTTGCTCTGACCATTGGTAGATTAACTTCAGGTTTTGTTTCACATAGAGTATCACCTAAGACACTGATTCAAATCGGTATCACTTTGATCTCAATCTCAGGTGTCTTGATGCTATTTCAATATCCCTTCATTTGGATTTATCCGGTGCTGGTTTTCTTGTTTGGTTTAGGATGTGCACCAATCTTCCCGAATATGATGTTCTTGAATTCAAAGAACTTTGATCAGAAGAAGTTATCGAAAATCATGAGCCTTCAAATGGGTGTCGGATACATGGGATTTGGCATACTCACTCCTTTAGCGGGCATGATGTTTGATTTGACTACCATTTCTATTTATCCGTTCGTGATGATTGTGATGGGTTTATTGCTTGTATTTCTCACACTAAAGTACTTTCATCAAACAGATATAAAACAAATCACAGATTTGATATAATCAAATGCCTTGATGACGGGTTTGATTATTCCTTTTGAATGTTGTATTATGGTAATGGATGAAACGTTAACAGGAGAGACATATGAACAAAACAAAACGATATGGTGCAGGTTTGCTCTTAATTCTATTAACTGTATTTTGGATGATCATCGCATCAAGCATCAGTCTGATTGAACTGATCATCGGTGTGTTTGCATCATTACTGATTGTGCTTTACAGTATGGATATGGTGTTTTCAAAAGATGAAATGACATCTTTTTCGCCGCGTACTGTTCGAGCGCTTTTTATTTTATTCATACGCCTGATCATTGAGATTGTGGTGTCTAATTTCCACGTTGCCAAAATTGTTTTATCAAAAAAATTACCGATCGATCCGGGATTTGAGACGATCAGGCAACCATTGAAGAAGGATTTGAACAAGACACTTTATGGCAATGCGATTACACTCACACCAGGTACACTCACGGTTGATATGACCGATGAAGGCATCATTGTTCATGGACTCGAAAAACATTCCGTCAAAGCCTTGGAAGGTAGCAAACTCGAACAAGCATTCATGAACTTGGAGGGACTCAACCATGATTGATCTACTCGTCATCATCTGCGCCATCTTTCTCGTTTTATTATCTTTTGTTGGACTCTATCGTGCGTTTGTAGGTCCCAAAGCTTCTGATCGCGTGGTTGCTATCAACATGATATCCACAAAAATTACAACGGTGATTGTCCTGATTGCGCTTGCTTCCAAACAGAGTTCCTATGTCAATGTTGCTTTGGTCTATGCGATGATCGGATTTGTCACCACGATTGGTGTCGCAAAATATCTGATGAAAGGAAGACTGGATCAATGAACGATATCTTAAGACTCATTCAAGAAATCCTGGTTGCACTCTTTTTACTGGGTGGCATGTTCTTTTATTTTGTCGGTGTTGTGGGATTGATCAGAATGCCAGATGTGTTTTGCCGGATGCACGCGACGACCAAATGCGATACGATGGGTGCTGGATTGATTTTCACAGGATTGATCATTTGGCAAGGCATGACATTTGTCTCTGTCAACATTCTGCTCGTCTTGATTTTCATATGGCTCACCAATCCGACTGCAGCACATTACATTGCAAAAAGCGAATATGTCAGTTTAAAACTCAACTTAAAAGTGAAAGAGGAGGAGATTTAATATGGTCATTTTGAATGCAATCATCATCATCTTCCTCATTGTTTGTGCAATATCGGTTGAAAAGACGAAAGATTTGTTATCTGCAGTCATTATTTTTTCCGCCTATTCATTATTGATGTCTGTGTTATGGCTCATTTTAAAGACTCCTGATGTGGCACTCACAGAAGCGGTCATCGGCGCTGGTGTGACATCACTATTATTTGTTGCGGTCATCAGCAAGACCCAGAGGTACGAAAAATGAGAAAAACATTGACGACTCTGATTTTTATTGCTCTATTTTTAGTCCTTTCCTATAACATTTTGATGATGCCAGGCGATGTCGGGCTTGCTGCACCCTCATACAATGAAATTGCCTATTACTATCTGAATTTTTCTGTTTCCGAAACAGGAGCAACCAATGTGATTGCAGCTGTGCTTGCAGACTATCGAGGATTTGATACCTTAGGTGAAACGATTGTCTTGTTCATCTCGGTCGTTGCTGTCGCGTCCATCTTGAAACCTGAACATGATTCTAAACAAGAGGTGAGCCATCATGAATGATGTCATCGTCAAGACGATCACACGATTGATTGTCCCATTTGTTCAAGTTTATGGTATTTTCATCATTTTGCATGGTCACGTTTCGCCAGGTGGCGGTTTTTCAGGAGGAGCACTCATTGGCACTTCACTGATTTTATATACACTCGTTTTTGGTATAAAAAAAGGAGAAAAGAAGTTTTCGCATCGCGCTTCAGAATTTGCTGAAAGCGGAGGGATCTTTCTCTATGCCTTCATCGGACTTTTGGGGATCATCTTGGCAGGCACATTTTTAACCAACATCGGAGCCGGTTTCCCCATCGGAGAACCTGGTACACTCTTTTCTGCAGGGATGATTCCGATTTTGATGATCGGTATCGGCATCAAAGTCGCATCCACGATGATTACGCTCTTTCACATTTTAATCGAGGAGGAAGCACATGACACTCATTGAGATGCTGATTGAACACATGAATTATATCGGAGCGATTGCATTATTTGTCATCGGACTCCATACAGTTGTCACCCACAGAAACCTGATTAAAAGAATTTTAGGTGTCAATATCATGGGTACAGCGGTCTTTCTGTTTTTCATTTCGATTGGAAACGTGCAAGCAGGACAACCACCTATCATCATCGATATGGGTCCAAATGTTATCTACATCAATCCTCTACCTTCTGTACTCATTTTGACAGGTATTGTTGTTGTGGTTTCGATGACAGTGTACTCGTTATCTTTAGTCATCCGGATTCACCAGACCTACGGAACCATCGATCAAGAAGAAATCGTCAAGCTTCAAAATGAGGAGAGCAGCCATGATTGAACAACTACCCATACTCAATTTGATGTTATTCCTGTTCACCGCGCTTGCGATTCCCTTATTTAAGAAGAAAGCGTTCAAGATTACGTTATGGATCGGATTCTTCGTGCTTCTTGCTGTTTTGATCTCATCGGTCATCTTGATGCTTTATGTCGAAGAATTTGGTGTCTTTTATTATCATTTCGGAGCGCATGACCGTTTGGTGGGTATCGAGTTCAGAATAGATCCCTTTTCGACACTGTTTACCACCATCATTGTCGGGTTGACGTTGCTCATTTATGTATATTCATGCGGTGATCAGACAGAAGGTATCGCGGAAAAGGAATATGGCAGATATTATATATTGCTCTTTATCCTCATGTTTTCCATGTTTGGTATCATTTACACCAACGATTTATTCAATACCTATGTCTTCATGGAAATTCTTGCCATCACGACATGCAGTATCATTTCCATCAAACGCAAAAAAGAAAACTATACTGCATCATTCAGATATGTGATGCTCAATGAAGTGGGCTCTTTATCCTATTTGTTTGGTGTCGCCTTGATCTACATGATCACAGGATATACGAACATCGAACTTGTCCATGATGCCATCCGTGATGTTTGGCAACTATATCCAGCCAACATCATGACCGCTGTTGGTTTCATGGTGGTTGGCATCGGCATCAAAGCCGCAGTTTTTCCTTTTCACATCTGGCTTCCAGATGCACATTCTCATGCCCCAAGTTCTTCATCAGCGATCTTGTCTGCGATTGTGGTCAAGGTTTACTTGCTCATCCTCGTCAAAATCTTATTCAGAGTCTTCGGCATTGATGTCTTGAATGCGCTCAATATTCCCAAAGTGATTGTCTTGGTTGCAGGACTTGGCATGATTGCAGGATCATTCTTTGCTCTTGCTCAAAAAGATATCAAGCGGATGCTAGGTTATTCATCGGTTGCTCAGATTGGTTACATCTTGTTGGGCATCGGATTCATGACCCATCTGGGACTTACCTCAGCTTTCTATCATATCATCTCGCATGGCTTGATGAAAGCAGCCCTTTTCTTGGCGGTTGGCGCAATCATCTATGTCAAACGTGTGAGAAGAGTTGACCAGATGGATGGCATTGGTAAAATCATGCCCATTGTCTTTACTGTGTTTTCGATTGCTGCACTGGGCATGATTGGGATACCACTGACCAGTGGATTCCTATCCAAATTTTATCTGGGTATGGCAGCGCTTGATCAGGGACAATGGATCTTTATTGTGGTGATCATCGTCAGTGGTTTGCTCAATGCGATGTATTATCTGCCCATCATGATTTCCGGATTTCTAAAAGGTGCAACTCCGGATCCCAATCTTTCAGAAAAACACATTCCAAACACAATGCTTTATCCCATCATCATTTTGGGATTGTTGATACTACTCGTTGGCATCTATCCATCCGTTATCTTGGATTGGATCGAACTGGCTGCCAACCAGATGATGTGAGGATGATATGAAAAACGAAAAAACATACATGACACATTTCACATGGAAGTCGACTTTGCTCGTTTCTTTCATGATTTTCATGGTCATCTTATTCATCGGAGTTACTCGAAACTGGTTTGGATTCTATGATTATCTGGTCAGTTTGGACGCTTTTTATCGTTTGTATGATGAATTTACGCACTTATCGCTTTTTCCTCTGGTGATGATTGCGATACCAATCATTGGTGCCATCATTCAATTGCTTGTGAAAGAGCAGTCCTATGAAGTGCGCGATTGGTTGGTCATCGTCATGACTTTTATGACCATCATGCTCACGATGCTGATGTATCCATCCGCTTTAGAAGGTGGTATCACGTTAAAAATACCTGGCATCATGGGCATCGGATTATCATTTGATGTCGATATGCTCGGATTCATCATGCTACTGATTACAACAATCATCTGGTTTCTTGTCATGGTTTATGCGCATGAGTACATGAAACAAGAGAAGAATGTGAACAGGTTTTTCCTATTCATGGCACTCACCTATGCGTCAGTACTTGGAACAATCATGGCTGGTGACTTACTCACGATGTTTCTCTTCTTTGAGATGATGACCATTTGTTCATATGTCTTAGTCACACATAGCCAGAAAGACGAATCCTATGAAGCAGGCTATAACTTCATTTTCATGGGGTTGATTGGCGGATTTGCCTTACTGATTGCCATGTTATTGCTTTATACAGCAGTGGGTGACTTGACATTTGAAAGTGCGATTTATACACTTAAAGATCAAGGCAACATCCAATATTGGATCATGGGACNNTGACCAATATTGGATCATGGGACTACTGATCTTCGGATTTGGCATCAAGGCAGGTATGGCACCTGTCCATGTCTGGTTACCCAGAGCACATCCGGTTGCACCAACACCTGCGAGCGCGCTCTTATCTGGTGTGATGATCAAAATTGGTGCATTTGGGATCTTGAGAGTTGCGACCAGTTATTTCTTTCCTGCCCAAGGCACAGTATCCAGTGCTTCCGATCCGATTTGGATCACGACTGAAAATATCGGAGCCTTCATCATTTGGATTGGCATCATCACGATGGCCATTGGCGTGTTCTTCGCGCTTCAGCAGTCCAACATCAAAAAAATGCTTGCCTATCACTCCATATCCCAGATGGGTTACATCGTGATGGGCATCGGTATCGCGCTCTATTTGGGATTCAAAGGTGCGATGGGCTATTCGGGAGCAATCTATCACATCATTAATCACGCCTTGTTCAAATCATTACTGTTCATGGTCGCAGGTGTCGTTTATCATCATACAAAAGAATATGACATGTATCAACTCGGTGGACTCTGGCGTAAATTGCCTCTTACAGCCACGGTGTGCCTGATTGCCTGTCTGGGTATCAGTGGTATTCCGCTCTTCAACGGGTTCATTTCAAAGACTTTGCTGCATCACGGCATCGTTGAAGCTGCAAAATATGGATCTGACATTTTTGTTTTTGCTGAATGGATCTTCATCATTGTCAGTGCGGGTACCGTATGTTCATTCATCAAACTCTTCTATTATGTGTTCTTAGGGAAGATGCCAGAGAAGTATCAATCCATTAAAAGGGATTACTCAACCCTTGATATCGCCATGTCAACCATTGCATTGATGATTGTAGCTATTGGTCTATTCCCAAACTATATCTTGCAAAAACTGATTGTCCCAGAACTTTATATGATTTCATATGATCCCGAATTCATACATCATTACATCGAAGGCATTCATTTTTTCGCCATCCATGACTTGATCACCATGGTCTGGATTGTCCTTTTGGGTTTTGTCATCTTCTTTGTCGGAAAGAAATATCATCTGTTTCATCTGCATTTGCCCAAGTGGCTCAAACTGGAGTACATCCTGTTTTATCCACTCAATTTCCTGATGCGTTTCTCATGTAAACTCATGTATGGCGATCAGTGCCCCATCGATTCGGGTCCTTTGTCTAAACTTGCACTCAAGGATAACGAACATATCGGATTTCTAGAGCGATTCACCACCATGACTCAAGTCTTCAACAGAAGATATGAGACATCCATCATCAAAAGCGATGCATTCATCTATACCGTCTGCATTACCTTGGTTTTCCTCTATATGCTCATCTTTGGAAACATAAGCTAAAGATATTCAATATTCAAGCAATTTGAATGAAATCAACGTCATCAAAGCGTATACTGAAGACGAGGTGATCATGATGAAATTAAAGAAAAATGTCGGAACGACCGACAAGATTGTACGTTATGTGATTTCGGTATTACTTGTGATCGGTGGCGTATTGCTGCTTGAAACGAGTGTTGCATTATCGGTATTCATGTTTGTCTTTGCTGCTGTGCTTACAGTCACTGCACTGGTCAGTTTCTGTGGACTCTATACGCTCTTTGGCGTATCGACTTGCAAATTGGAAGAAAAGAAATAAGAGAGTTGCCAAGTCGGCAACTCTCTTTTTTAAAGTTTCATAAAGATACAGAGATCATCAGATTCTAAATGGAATGGTTTTTCTTCATGAAGGTCTCCTCCAAAAAGGATAAGTGATTCTGCTCTGAAGATTCCAAACATGATGGCTTGTCTATCATAAGATAGATAAGATGAGTGAATCAGTTCTTTCAAATTCCTGAAAGTGATGGGAAATTCAGTCTGGAAACATGACTTGGCTTGTTGAATTGTAATGGCATCATCATCTTTTCCCTCACTGTTTGGAGCAATCGTGAGCAACTGATCATAGAATATCGCTGTTTCTGGATGCAAGGCCAGTTTCGATAGAAGCAGTGAAATGATTTTGTTGGATATGATGGTTTTATCGATATTGAAATCCTGGATGAGTCTGTCGTTTTTGGGATCGAGCAGTTCAACGATGATGTGAATATCTTCCCGTTTGGTCTGTCTTTTGAAATCAATGAGTGTGCTGATCACGTTGGCATCTAGAGATTCATGCTCTGCAGTCTCATCAGAAAGCAGTAACAATGTGGCAGGATTTGCCCCATGTTCGATTGACTTCATCATGCCAATCGCATCCCGGTTGGAAGAGACCTTCAGTTTAAACTGACTCTGATGCAGTGCTTCATAAGCCTGGAAAGATTCCATGATGAAAGCTAACTTGTTGTTTTCACCGATGATATAGATATCTTGAAGCGTCTGTTCGGAAAATGGAAATACTTTGAATGTTTTACCTGGATAGGGGTTAACTGATTTCTGGTGCTTGACCTTGTCCTGATCACTTAAGACAAACACATGATGACCAGACTGACTTAAGGGAATCGCATGAGAGTGATTGAGCAATATGTCATCAAAGGACTTATTTTCGAGTAAGTAGACCTCAGAGCCTTCAAAAGAAAACAGCGAGAGATAAATGTCATCGATGTGCCCATCGATGATGGTCTGAGCAATGATTTGACCGAGTCTCCTGTCAAAACAGACTGGAATAATGTTTTCATCTTGGAGACTGCTCACGATGTGAGACATGTCGAGCAATTTGGATTTGGTTTCGTATTGTTTGACTTCGACGACGATGGTTGGTTTTTGTTCCAAATGAAAATCACCGAGGCCTAACACAATCTTGATGACATTCAGATCGCTTTCATCAAGGTTAGATGTATTTTGTTGGAGCTGATCCCGATTCATGATGATGATGGATTTTGCTTGTTCGATGGATATGTCGTCCAAATCATTTTTCAATAAAGGACTGCCTTGTTTCACCAGAAGATTGACTCGGTTCAGATTCTCGAGTGATGATTGAGTTTTTTTCAAGACATTTAAAAGATGTTTTTCAATCCAGGATTTATCGAGTTCAGATAAGATGACCACCGTGAGATGCTCATCATCCAAATACAGCAAATCTGAAACCAGTTCAGGTACTTTATTGTTCCAGTTCAAGATGACGATGTGATTTTCGAGATAGATCTTTCCACTATTGGTTTCTTTTTTCCGGAAATAGTCTTTGATGGCATTGGTTGTCAGCGCAATGATTGTCCCAGAAAATAGAACAAGTCCTACAATGAGCACGATGACTGCAAGAAACAAGGTGTTTGGGTTGGTGATGGATAAGATCGCATTGGGAGAGAGTAACCATTTGATAGAGCCATTGGCAAGTGCATCCAAGTAAGAGACAAAACTGTCATCTATCCATAAGGCAATGAGCGCAGCAATGAGCAAAATGACGATATTGATGGATAGCATCATCAAAATGACAAAAATGCGTGGTCGTTTGTATGTCGAAACAGAAATGATGGACCTCGTTTTTCTCAGTTGGCGTTTTAAACTCATGTGAACCTCCACAATGCCTGACTTAATTTCATTATATCATCCAAATTTCAGTTTGTTTAATGGATAACATCCCATAAAATGCCAATTTTTCTAGCCTTTGATGTTCTTTTTCTTTTATTTTGGATCGATAGAGCATAAAATAAAACCAAAGGAGATGATGCATTTGAATTCAATCAATCATCCACACACTTTCTTCAAGGTTCAGCATTATTATTTTCTGGCAACCATCATCATGGTTTTGCTGTCGATTTTAAGTTATGCATTGGGTGCTATCTTTGTTCAATCAGTGACTGCTGCACCTGAAATATTCATCACTTTGGCTGTTGTACTGCTTTATTACCATATCCCACACTTTCTCTTTGGCATCGGTTGTTTGATTTACTATTTTAGAAAAGTCAGAAGCGTCGTCCAGAAAAGCAAAGTTTATCAGACTGTGATTGGGATCCTCATTTCACCCATTTCCATCGTTGTATGCTATATTGGTATTTTACTGTTGGGTTTGTCCAGTTGTGCAGGGTAAAAAAAGCCTAAAATGAAAAGGGCTTCTTTAATATTCATTTCTAAAGTGCTATACTAACATCGGTTATCTCACATACGAACGGGGGTTTAGCACATGGATGCGATCATCAAGGTCAATCATCTCGTCAAAAGTTACGGGACTGTTTTAGCCGTGAATGATATTTCCTTTGAAGTGAAAAGAGGAAGTCTTTTTGCTTTTTTAGGACCTAATGGAGCAGGCAAATCAACAACCATCAACATCATGACGACTTTGCTTGATCAAAACAGCGGTACAGTCTATCTAAACGACAAGACCGATGAGTCTTACATCAGAAACAAGATCGGTGTTGTTTTTCAAGGGAATGTCTTGGATGAAGATTTGACAGTCAAGGAAAACCTGATCTATCGAGGTTCCTTGTATCGTAACGACAAAATCGCTGTCAAAACACGTTATGAAGAATTGAAAAACTACTTAAATCTAAGTGAATTTGAACACCAACGCTACAAAACATTATCCGGTGGACAGAAACGGAGAACAGAAATCGCGAGAGCGTTATTTTCAAATCCGGAAATTCTACTTTTGGACGAACCAACCACAGGTTTGGATCCTGAAACCAGACAAATGGTTTGGAAAGTCATTGAAGATTTGAAGAAGAATCATGGGATGACGATATTCCTCACCACACATTATATGGAAGAAGCGTCCAATGCCGATCATGTCGTCATCATCAACAAGGGAAAAATTGTTGCTGAAGGCACTCCTTCTGTATTAAAAGAGCAGTATAGCTTTGACCGCTTAAAAGTTGTAGCCAATGATAAAAAAGAGATGGTTAAGCAACTCGAAATGATCAACAGACCCTATGAGAAGATTGCAGATCAGTTCATCATCACAGTCGAAGATACCAAAGATACCCTAGAGGTCATCGATCACATCAGAGGTAACATCAAACAGTTTGAAGTGGTCAAAGGGACGATGGATGATGTCTTTTTGAATGTTGTCGGAGGTGATCATCATGTATGATTTCACATCGCTTGTCAAACGGCACATCTTAAAATTCTTACGCGATAAAACAGCGGTATTTTTCTCTTTCTTGAGTGTCTTGATTTTGCTTGCACTCTATTTTCTTTTCATAGGCAGACAGTATACTAGCAGTTTTGAAGGTCTTGAAGATAGCATCAAGACACCGCTGATGATTGGTGTCATGATGGGTGGCATCTTGGTGATCAATACAGTTTCCTTATCATTAGGTGTGATGGGTAACATCATCACAGACCTTGAGTATCACAGACTGGATGGTTTTTTGGTAACGCCAGTCAAACGGTATAAAATCATCTTAAGTTATTATTTGTCTTCAATCATTGTCACATCAGTACTGACACTCATGATGTGGGTGTTGACAGTGCTTTATGCAGGCGTATTTGCTGGATTTTGGTATGGATTTGATGTGATTCTCAAAGTATCAGGACTCATTGTATTTTTCACATTCATATCATCTTCTTTGATGATTTACTTAACTACGATGCTCAAAAGTGTCAATGCATTTGGTACTTTATCCGGTGTCTTAGGCACATTGATTGGTTTTGTCAGTGGTATTTATATGCCGTTGACCGTTTTGGGTCAATCCATGACCTATGTTTCATCATTTGTGCCATTCACTCACATGACGATCGTTTTGAAAAATGTGCTCCTTGAACAACCTTATGTTGCACTTGAAAACTGGCTTCACACGGGTATATCGAATCCTGAACAGGTCAATGCGATCGTCAGTGATGTCAAACTGATTTATGGTACCAACGAAATCGGTATCGCAGGCGGACCGGTCCATATGATGATCATCATGGGATTATGTTTGGTTGTCTCAGCTGTTTTGTTGTTCTTTGCATATCGTAACATGAATCAGAAAATGGGTAAACGCTAATGGAAAAAACAAAACATCCTATCAATGTATTCAAAAACCCTCATTATAAACTCCTCTTTTGGGGTGTTTTGGTCTCCAATATTGCACATGTCATCTTTAATTTCGCCATCAGTCTCTATATCTTGAAAATCGCGAATATCGCATATGGACAAGACCAAGCCGCACTTGTCCAAGCGATTTATCTCGCTGTGGCTGGTATCTTGATGGTTGTGCTCACACCTTTTGGTGGTGCCATCGCGGATAAAGTCAACAAAGTCAGAGTGATGTATATCACGGACTATTTCAGAGGGATTGCCATCATCTTAGGTGGTATTGCTTTATTTGTGATTGAAGATTCCTTAATGATCATCATTTTATTGTTTGTCGTG
>DITG01000105.1 GCA_002422045.1 Acholeplasmataceae bacterium UBA6190 | reverse complement strand
TCAATCCCTACTAACTTCACCATTCTGATCACATGCCTTTGCAATGCAAAGCAAAAAAGCTCAATCGCGAGCTTTTTTATTTTTTTCTTATGTACTTTGCTATTACATGTCATTGCAAAGGACTAAATCATGACATTTAGAATTGGTTTTTTGTTTTTCCTAGACAGGTAATGATCAAGACCAAAGAATACTCCGCTCAATACACCAGGCAGACTTAATGTGAGTACAGAAAGGATAGCTACAGGACCTTGATTGAAAAACATCATGATGGCATAAAACATGCCTGCCAGCATAAAGACAACCGAACCAACCCATGGATGTTTCCATGCAATGATCAGTGTGACAAGCAGGATTGTGGTCGGAATGTTGTGAATCAAAAAACCAAGAATGATCTTATACCAAGGCTCATCAGATTCAAAGACATCAAGCGATAATAAGAACAGCAAGAAAATTAGTAAAACAGATAGAATTCTAGGTGTCCATCGTATGATTGGATGTATCTTCATATCATCACCAGTCCTTTCAACTTCATTTTACTGCGCAACAGAAGATTTGTGATGAATTTTGATGATTTTCTATGTATTTTTGTTGATCAAAAAGCTGGTGTGAAAAAGTCATAAAGATGTCATATTCATTTAATGAATTCGTAATAAACGATTGTTATAATGGTTGTGTATTCCAAAAGGAGAAAGACATGAAACGTACATTTGCAAAATGCATCATCGTATCCATCACCATCATTTCCATCATGCTTTCTTTAACATGGTTTTATATGTTCTTGCAAACCAATATCATCAAGTATGTCCTTGGTGCAGTGATTGCTCTGATCATATCGCTGATCTTTATCTTTGAAGACCAACATGACTTTGGATTGATCAAAAACGACAATGATCAACGGTCAATCAACATCGAAAAAATCTAGTCATCATCTTTGAATATATTCGCTTTTTAGAATCGCATAATGCAATTCATCTCGGTAGCCCATTTCTTTCCGAAACATTCGGGATAAGACGAAGTGGGCTTCTTTTCTCATGCCCAGTTTTTCCATGACGCGCCAAGATGCGATGTTTTCCGCATCACAGGTCGCGTAAATTCTTCTAAGATCTAACACATTGAATGCAAAATCCATCAATGCTTTTGCTGCTTCAGTGACAAACCCTTGATTCCAGTAATCTTTGTGGATGATCCATCCCATCATCGCCTGGTCCATGTCATCATTCAAATAGATACCAATTCCACCCATCATGGTGCCACTCTTTTTGTCTGTTATGGCAAGATCGTAATTTTTTCTGGGTTTCATGTTGTTTTTTTCAATGGCTTCTACTAAAAAACGTTTGGTTTCCTCATACGTATTCGGTCCCCATGTCATGTATTTGACATGAAGGAAATCTGAAGCATACCGGTGGATGTTTTCCAAGTCACTTAAGTGCATATCTCTGATGATGAGTCTTTCTGTGATCATATTCATTGCATCAGCCCTCCCATTGTTTTCACAATTATGATATCATGTTTTTGTATTGATAGTTCATCGGGTTCACATTCAGGAGGGATTTTGATGGGATGGTTTGAGTTGTTAAAACTAAAAAAAGCAGAATCTGTCATCAAAGCCTTGGATGCGAAACGCATGGTGAATCAAGGAGAAGCCATCTTGATCGATTGTCGTACCACAGAAGAGTATCAAGATTTGCATATTCCATCATCAGTTTTGATGCCGGTTCAGACGATCGAGTTTGAGTTTCATAAGCGATTTCCAGAAAAGCATCAACACTATATCATCTATTGCAGAAGTGGTGTTAGAAGCAAACATGCCAAGGAAATCTTGGAATCTCAGGGATATCAACATGTGCATGATTTGGGTGGAATCATCAGCTGGCCATACGAGACAGAATCCAATCGATGAGGGACAAAGTGTCCCTTTTTCATTGGAACAAGCCGTGAAAAACATCAAGAGTCATGATATAATTGTGAAGTAAGTCATTAATTTTTAGGTGAACACTATGAAACATCAAAAGATTGTTGTGATTGGCGGTGGAGCAAGCGGATTGCTTGCTGCAATCATCGCAAAACGTGGCCATGCCAATGTCACGATTCTCGAACGTAATCCTAAACTCGGCAAAAAAATACTGGCTACCGGTAACGGTCGGTGTAACTATACCAACCAGTTTACGAAAGCAGAACATTATAATCATCCGGCATTCGTTGAGCATGCACTGGATGTTTTTGGTGCAAAAAAAACCATTCAGTTTTTTGAAAAACTTGGAATTTCACCCAGAATCGAAGATTTAGGCAAAGCCTATCCAATGTCTGAACAAGCATCATCGATTGTCGATGTCTTGGTCTATGAAACCGAACAACTCGGCATCGAAGTTTTATGCAATGCCAAAGTGGTTCATGTCAAAAAACAACAAAATCAATTCTTCTCAACACTTTCAGACGGTCAGATCATCAAAAGCGATAAAGTCATTCTAGCAACTGGAGGAAAAGCAATGCCTGGCAGTGGTTCAGATGGCAATGGCTATCAGATTGCAGAATCCTTTGGACATCATATCACCCAACTGTTTCCATCATTAGTGAAATTGAAATTGAATAGTCCCTATCTGAAATCCATGGATGGCGTCAAAATCCAAGGTACGGTTCAACTCTTGGATCAAAATCAAGTCGTTCAAACCGAAAAAGGGGATGTATTGTTCACCAGTTATGGCATCAGTGGACCGACCATCTTACAGATTTCTAGAAAAGCCAATGAAATGTTAGCAGAACACCTTGAGGTCAAAATCAAAGTGATCTTGCTCGATCAAATGACCAAAGAAGATATCGAGCGCAGATTTCAGATGATGCAAGACAAACCGCTTGAGGTGAGTCTCATTGGGCTCGTTCACAAAAAAATCATACCATCCATGATTAAAGAAGCAGGCATTCATAACCCAGCCATCCGCTTTTCACTTTTGACACCCAAAGAAAAAGGAAAACTGGCAAGTCTAATGCTCGACTGGAGATTTACGGTCGTTGATTCCAAAGGATATGAAGACGCTCAAGTCACAGCAGGCGGTGTGGATGTGAGTGAAATCAATCCACTTTCCATGGAGTCTCGTTTGGTTCCAGGTCTTTACATGACTGGAGAAATCTTAGATATCGATGGTTTATGCGGTGGCTACAATTTGCAATGGGCTTGGTCTTCAGCTTATCTTGCAGGCAAACACGCATCCATCTGAGGTAGACATGATCAGAATCACTGATTTGAAACTTGAACTGAATCAAGCGCTTCATGAAGCGATGGAAATCGCTTCTCTGAAACAACAATTGGTCAAACAGTACCGACTGAATCCACATCAGATTCAGTCACTTTCACTTTATAAAAAAGCAGTAGATGCCAGAAAAAAAGAACACATCGTGATGGTCTACTCCATTGATCTACACATCGATGACGAAGCATCATTGCTTCAAAAGAATTATCCCAATGTTTCTGTAGCACCTGATATGACATATCAGCATGTACCTCATGGAGAAAAAACCCTGTCACATCGCCCAGTCATCATCGGATTTGGACCCTCAGGCATCTTTTCAGCACTGGTTCTTGCACAAAGAGGCTACCGTCCGATTGTACTTGAACGTGGACTCGATGTCGACCAAAGAAGCGAGCATGTCGAAGCATTCTACCAAACCGGACAATTTTCGACACAAAGCACCATTCTTTTTGGAGAAGGTGGAGCAGGTACATTCTCAGATGGCAAACTGACCACACTGATCAATGATTTAAGATGCAGGTATGTCTTAGAATCACTCGTGAATCACGGTGCACCGAAAGATATTTTATACGTCAACAGACCGCATGTGGGCACAGACATTTTAAAGGGAGTCATCAAAAACATCCGACATGACATCGAACGACTTGGCGGAGAAGTAAGATTCAATCAACAGGTGACAGGATTTGACATCAAGGATCAAAAAATCACAGGTGTCATCATCAATCATGACATGCATCTACAGACTGAGGTCTGTTTACTTGGTATCGGTCATAGTGCAAGAGACACGTTTGAAATGCTCCACGCTTCTGGGATGCACATGATTCAAAAACCATTTTCCATCGGTGTCCGTATCGAACATCCCCAAACCCTGATCAATCATGCTCAGTATGGCGATTTCCACGATCATGAAGCGCTCGGGGCTGCAGATTATAAGTTAGCCTATCATTCGAATTTAGGGAGAAGTGCCTATACATTTTGCATGTGCCCAGGTGGATGGGTCATGTGTTCCGCATCTGAAGCAGGACATGTGGTCACCAATGGCATGAGTGAACGGAAACGTGATCATTTCAATGCCAATTCCGCGTTGCTTGTCGGAATCACACCAGAGGATTTTGGGTCTTCCGATCCTCTTGCTGGTGTTCATTTCCAACGCCAACTTGAAAAGAAAGCTTTTGAACTTGCAGGCAGTAACTATCATGCACCTATCCAAAGGGTTGAAGATTTTCTCAAAGATCAAATCTCAATGCACATCGGTAGTGTCATGCCAACCTATCGTCCAGGCATCAGTTTTGTCAAGATGACAGACATACTCCCTAAGTATGTCACAGATACGATGAAAGAAGCACTGCTTGATTTTAACCGTAAGTTGAAAGGTTTTGCGATGGGTGATGCCATCTTGACCGGTGTGGAAACCAGATCGTCATCGCCAGTGCGCATGACCAGATCAGATACGCATGAATCGAACTTATCAGGCTTATTTCCGATGGGTGAAGGTGCAGGT